>JAQSXP010000250.1 GCA_029256605.1 Devosia sp.
CTCGGCTTCCGGGCGCGCGCGGGCGACCTGGGCGAGCAGTTCATTGGTCGAGGGCGGCGGTGGCGGCGCGGGGCGGCGCACCACGGGACGGGCGAGCTCTGGCTCGGCGGTGAAGATCAGCTCGGCTGCATCCACTGGGGCTTCAAAGGGAGTGAGCTTGGGGCTCGTGGAGCGGGCCGAGGTTTCCACTGTGCCGATAACGACGGGGAGCGGGCGGCGCGAAATGGCCGGGCCCAGGGCAATGAAATGGCCGCGGGCAAGGTCGCGGAACTGCTCGGCCTGCCGCTTTTCCATGCCCAATAGATCGGCGGCGCGGGCCATGTCGATATCGAGAAAGGTGCGGCCCATGAGGAAATTGGAGGCTTCCGCGGCCACGTTCTTGGCGAGCTTGGCGAGGCGCTGGGTGGCGATGACGCCGGCGAGGCCGCGCTTGCGGCCGCGGCACATGAGGTTGGTCATGGCGCCGAGCGAAAGCTTGCGCGCTCTTGCGCGCTTCGTCGGACACTTCGCCGCCAACGGCGGGGGCAAAGAGCTGGGCTTCGTCGACGACGACGAGGACGGGATACCAATGGTCGCGATCGGCGTCGAACATGCCGCCGAGAAAAGCCGCAGCGGCGCGCATCTGCTGCTCGACATCGAGGCCTTCGAGGTTGAGCACGACAGAAACGCGGTGCTGGCGAATGCGGCCGGCAATGCGGGTGAGCTCGGCCTCGGTGCGAGCGGCATCAACCACGACATGGCCGAACTTGTCGGCAAGCGTGACGAAATCGCCCTCGGGATCGATGATGCATTGCTGCACCCAGGGGGCGCTTTGCTCGAGCAGGCGACGCAGCAGGTGGGATTTGCCCGAGCCGGAATTGCCCTGGACGAGGAGGCGCGTGGCGAGGAGTTCCTCGAGATCGAGCAAGGCACTTCCCTTGGAAACGCCGGCGCCAGTGGCGCCCATGTCGATCTGAACCTTCATTCCTGCTCCGGGTAGGCGCGGGTTCGTGCCGGTGGCGGGACTCGCGCATAGGGGGACGAAGGGCTTCCCTAGCATATCGGCCCGGCGATGAAAGCCGGGCCGAGCCGTTGAGTCACAGTTTCCTTTGTCGCCTCAGAGCCGCACGAGGGTGTCGACCTTGACCGGCAGGCCGGTGGCGAAGGACTGGTTGGCGGCAATGCCGGTGAGGATGGAGAGGGCGCCGTCGCGGTGATTGGCGCCATAGCCGGGCTTGGGCGTGGCATTGCCAAAGATTTCCTCAAGCATGATCTTGTCGCCACCGCCATGGCCGCCTTCGCCGTGCTTGACCGGCACCTGGCGCGCTTCGCCGCCCAAGGGGAAGTGGTAGAGCGTGACGCCCTTCGCCGCCCCTTCAGTGTCGGAAGTCGAGCCGGCATTTATGTAGGAGGTTTCGTGCACGGTGAGCTCAAGGCGCCCGCCGGTGCCATTGATGGCGACGTTGAAGCCTTCCCAGGGGGCGTAGGCATAGAGCGAATAGGTCATCACCGCCTTGTTGCGGTAGCGGACAATGACATTCATCGTGTCTTCGATGGAAATGCCGTCGCCAAAGACGTTGTGGTCGCGCTGATAGCCATCTTCCTTTTCGGCATCCCAATAGAGGCCCTTCTGGGTGGCGTTGCTGGTGAGATCGATGGCGAAGGGGTCGTTCCTGGCGGCTTCCACGCCGGTGGTGCGGGTATAGGGAGTGAAGATGCCGCGCTCTTCGGCATTGGCGCGGCCATAGAATTTGAGGTCGCCCATGCCAAAGACGGTATCGGGCTGCGAGCCCAGCCAGAAATTGACGAGGTCGAAATGGTGGGTGGATTTGTGCACCATGAGGCCCCCCGAATTGCGCTTGTCGCGGTGCCAGCGGCGGAAGTAATCGGCGCCGTGGCGGGTATCGAGCAGCCATTCGAAATGTACGGAAGTGGGCGTGCCGATGGCCCCCTCGGCGATCAGTTCGCGCAGGGCGGAATTGTGCGGGGCGTAGCGGTAATTGAAGGTGACGCGGACCTGCTTGCCGGTGCGCTCGACGGCGTCGAGAATGGCCTGGCACTTCTCGGGGTCGGTGGTCATCGGCTTTTCGGTGATGACGTCGCAACCCGCTTCGAGCGCGGCAATGATGTAGTGGTGGTGGGTGCGATCGATGGAGGTGACGATCACGGTGTCGGGCTGGTGCTGTTTGAGCATGGCGCCGAAGTCGCTGGCCTTGAAGGTGGGCACCGGCTGGCCCCCCAACTCGGTTTCGATCACGCGGTTGGTGAAATCCATGCGCACCTGATTGGTGTCGCAGAGCGCCAGCAGGCGGGAATGCTCGCGATGGGGCCCGAAGATCGCTTCATAGAACATGCGGGCACGACCGCCGGTGCCCACCAGCGCGTAAGTCTTGGCCATAGGGGAAAACTCCGGTCTTGAGGTAACGAGGCTGCTTTCGCATCTACCATACAAGATTGGGGTGTGGCACTACTTCTTTTATGGCGCGCCGCGCGATATGCACTGGGAAAGCCCGGGCAGGCAGGCTCGGCGCTGGTATGCATCCGATCCTGCCCGGAGTTGAGCAAAGCAAGTGGTGGCTGATGTGACCCAGAACGGCGAAGAAACCATGGCGCTGCGCGTCGTGCGGGCTTTGCGCGACGACATCATCACCATGGCCCTCAAGCCGGGCGATGTGATCTCGGAAAGCGATATTGCGGCCAAATATGGCGTGTCGCGCCAGCCAGTGCGCGAAGCCTTTATCCGGCTGGCGCAGCTGGGGCTGCTGCTGATCCGGCCCAAGCGGGCGACAGTGGTCAAGAAGATCTCGCCGGTCGGTGTGCGGCAATCCCGGTTCATCCGCGAATCGATTGAAGTCGAGATCGTGCGGCGCCTCGCCGCGCAGCCGGCGCCGGGCGTGCGCGCCGAGCTCGAGGCGCTGCTGGCCGAGCAGGAGCAGGCCTCGGTGGCCGATGATCACCGGCGCTTCCACGAGCTCGATGAGTTGTTTCACCGCGTGCTCGCGCGGCTGGCGGGGGTGGAATATGCCTGGCAGCTGATCGATGATCACAAGATGCAGCTCGACCGGGTGCGCTATCTGACCTTGGGCGTGTCCTCGAGCCAGCGCGCCATTGCCGAGCACCGGCAGATCGTGGATGCGGTGGCCGATGCCGATCCGGTGGCGGCGGAAGCGGCGATGCGGGCGCATCTGGCGCGGGCCGAAGTGCTGCTGGCCCAGACCATTGCCGATTTTCCCGAATATTTCGACGAAGGCTGAACCGAGCCCGAGGCGATTGGGCTGAGGGCGGAACCGGCACGGCGGTTGCTCGCTTTCCCCAAGCGGGTTAAGCCGGGTCAAGGCAAGGGGATAGTGGCGATGAAACAGCGGCGATTGGGCAAGACGGGGTACCAGGTTTCCGAGATCGGCCTGGGCTGCTGGCAATTGGGTGGCGGGTTCGGGCCGGTGGGCGATGAGACCGCCAATGCCATTCTGGATGCGGCCGATGCGGCGGGCGTCAATTTCTGGGACACGGCCGATGTTTATGGCGGGGGGCTCAGCGAAAGCCGGATCGGCGCGCATGCCAAGAACCCGCAGGTGCGGGTGGCCACCAAGCTCGGGCGCGGGGGCGGCATGTTCCCCAACAACTATAGTTTTGAGGGCGTGCGGGCGAGCCTTGAGGGTTCGGCGCGGCGGCTGGGCGTAGCGACACTGGACCTGGCGCAGCTGCATTGCGTGCCCACCGCGGTGTTGCGCGAGGGCTCGATCTTTGGCTGGATGGACCGGTTGCAGGCCGAAGGGCTGGTGCGCCACTGGGGCGCGAGCGTCGAAACGATCGAGGAAGGGCTGCTGTGCCTCAAACAGCCAGGGCTCGCGACGCTGCAGATCATTTTCAATGTGTTGCGCCAGGATGCGGCGGACGAGTTGCTGCCCAAGGCGGCGGAGCGCGATGTCGGCATCATCGTGCGCCTGCCGCTGGCGAGCGGGCTGCTGTCGGGCAAGTTCAGCCGGGATACGCAGTTCGAGGCGACCGACCACCGCAACTTCAACCGCGACGGGGAAGCCTTCTCGGTGGGCGAGACCTTTTCGGGCATCCCCTATGAGCGGGGGCTGGAACTGGTGCAGGA
>JAQSXP010000251.1 GCA_029256605.1 Devosia sp.
CCAGCACTTCGGTAAGGCCATCAGCGCCGATCTCCACCGCCAGCACATCCTCGAGCGCCACGCCTTCCCGGTTCAGCACCGAGCTCAGCACGGCGCTATTCTCAAGCACAGCCAGCAGGTCGGCCCGGCCCTCGGGATTGTCGCCGATTGCCACTTCGATGTCCGCCAGCGCATCTTCGGACAGCACCTCGTCCACCCGCACCAGCGCAATGCGCCGATCATCAATGCTGGCATCGAGGTCTATCTCGGCCAAACCTGGATCGGCAATCCGCTCCAGCAGCGCCTCGGCGCGCGCGGTCGGGCTGCCCAGCGCCAGGAGCCGGGTAACGCCGGTCACCGTTTCCGTGCGATCCACCGGTGTCGTCACCGGCTGGCTGCCCACCTGCACATCGGCCTCGACCAAGGCGCCCCCGCCCGTTCCGGCATTGCTGCCCGAGCGCGAGCCCAGATTGACATCGGCGTTGACGGGAGTTCCGGGGATCACATTGACATCGGCGTCGAGCACATTGCCGCCCGGGCTGCTGTCGCCGCCCAGCACCGTGCCCGAAACCACTTCGCTGCCGCCAGCTTCGACGCCGACACCGGCCACCGCATCCCCGCCTACCTCGGCATCGACACCCAGGCCATCATTGCCGCCTACATCGAGCCCGACATCGACCGCGCTGTCGCCCCCAAGGCCCACATCGGCATTGATCCCGTCATCCCCGCCGACATCAACGCCGACGCCAAGGCCCCCGTCGCTGCCGCCGATCCCGACCCCAATACCGTCATCGCCACCAACCGAGATGTCGATGCCGCCGCTCCCGATATCGGCGTCAAGCAACTGCGCCTGAACAGGCGATGCCGCCAAAGCAGCGGTCAGGGCAAGAACAGAAATGCTGGATGCACGCAACATGGACATCTCCTAAGCCAAATGATGTAGTTTGGCTCAAACGAAGCGATGTCCTGCGATGTTTCAAACCTTAACCTAAGGTCATTGCCAAGCAGCAAAGTAACTGCGTTCAATTTTACTCAGCCGCCCGCCACCGCCCTTCACCCCCGCCTTTGCCGAAGGAACATTCATGAGCGCCCTCCGCCGCCGCACTTCCCTCCTGCTCCCAACCCTTGGCCTGGTGAGCACGCTCCTGCTGGCCGCCTGCAGCCCCTTTGGCAACACTGGCGGCTCGGCCGGCACGCTCTCCCCAGGCCTGTCCGCCCGCATGGACCAGCCGGGCGCGAGCCTCGACCGGGCGCAGGCCATCGGCATCATCAATGCCTATCGCGCCACCAATGGCCTGCCGGCCCTCACACTCGACACTGGCCTCAGCGGCACCGCCCAGGCGCTCGTGAACCAGTATGCCTCCACCGGCACCCCGCCCAAGACCCCCAATGGCGTCACGGCGCTCAAGCTCAGCGCCGGCTACGCGACCTTTGCCGAAACCTTCTCGGGCTGGCGCAATAACCCCGCCGATGCGGCTGGCCTGCGTGCCAATGCCGGCAAGGCCGGCGTCGCCGTCGCCTTCAACCCGTCTTCGAGCTACGGCATCTACTGGGTGCTTATTCTTGCCGACTGAGCCGACAGTGATTGACGCAAGGGGGCTCAAATGCCCCCTGCCGGTGCTGCAAACCGAAAAGCGGCTGGCCCAATTGCCAGCCGGCGCCCGACTCGTCGTGCTGGCCACCGACCCGATGGCGCGCATCGATATTCCGCTTTATTGCCGCCAGCACGGCCATGACTGCACCGTCACCGATGCCGGCGATCACCTGCGCTTCGAACTGGTGCGCCGCTAGAAATTCGGGCGCGGGCGCGGCATCGGCACGGGACCTGTGGCGGTGGCTGCCATGCCGGGGCGCAGTTCGGCCTCGATGCCCACCACGTCGCTGGCAATGGGGAAAGCCGGCGCATGTTCGGGCCGCGGCCGGGGCAATTCGATGCCCACGCGCACCCGCCCCAGATTGGTCGCCACATAGGATTGGGCGGGCACCACGTCATTGAGATAGCTGGGCTGGCCTTTAAGGCCCATCGGGAAGGCCGCTTCCTGCGCCTTGACATATTCGGGCGCTTCCTTGCCGCAGATGCGCGCGCGCATGTCCACAGGGGCGGCGCTCGGATTGTTGGGCAGGGCGAGGAGCGATTGCCCGGCCGGCCGCGCCGAGCCCGAAAGCCCGCGCAGCACCAGCTCGGCCGCCCGCTCATTGCGATCGCGCGCCGATGAGCCGCCCAGCACCACCGCCAGCAGCCGCCGCCCGTCGCGCTCCACCGTCACCACCATGTTGAGCCCCGAAGCGCAGACATAGCCCGTCTTCATGCCGGTAGTGCCGGCAAACTTGGTCAAGAGCGCATTGTTGCTTTCGAGCTTGGCCTTGCCCAGCTGCACGAACTCGGTGCCGAACATCTCGGCATATTGCGGGAAATTCTGCCTGAGGTAGAGCGACAGCACCGCCAGGTCCCGCGCTGAAGTTTGCTGGGCCGGATCATGCAGCCCATGCGGATTGGCAAAGCGCGTTGCCGATAGCCCCATCCGCGCCGCCGTTTCGTTCATCTTGGCGACAAACTGCGCTTCGCTGCCGCCAACGGTTTCGGCGATGCCCATCGCGATGTCGTTGGCCGACTTGACGATCATGATATAAAGCGCGTCCTGGAGGCTGAGCGCACTATCCACCGGCAGGCCTGACTTGCTGGGCGCCTGGTTGATCGCATTGCGCGACAGCACCACCGGCGTTTGCAGCGTCACATTGCCCTTCTGGATTTCCTCGAAAGCCACATAAGCCGTCATCAGCTTGGTGAGCGAAGCCGGATGCCAGGGCTGCCCGGCTTCTTCGGCATAAAGCACCTCAAGATTGTCCATATCGACGAGCAACATGGGGTTCGCCTGCACGGCGGCAACGGCCCAAAGGCAATGAAGGACAAGGGCGAGAATGGCTGCACGCAAGGATCGAGCTGAAGGCACGAGAGCAAGCTCCGGGTCTGTGGAGGGGCGTGCGTTCTTACCAGCCACCCCGCCCAACCTCAATGCACCCGCCCCCGCACCCACGCCCTTTTGAACCTATCCTGCTGACACGCTCTGGCACAGCATGGATCTAGGCCACGGCTGCAAGGAGAACACCCAATGACCACCATCGTGACCGTGCTGACCCCCGGCTTTGCAGATTGGGAAACGGCGCTGTTGAATGCGGCCAGCGCCGGCTATCTCGGCATCACCACTCGCTATGCCGCCCCCGGCGGCCTGCCGCTCGCCTCGGCCGGCGGGTTGCAGGTGACGCCCGACCTCTCGCTCGAGGACATCGGGCCCGACAGCCTCGACGCCCTCGTCCTTTGCGGCGGCGCGGCCTGGGCCCAACCCGGCGCGCCCGAACTCACCCAGCTGCTGCAAGCCACTGCCGCGGCCGGCAAGGTGATCGGCGGCATTTGCGACGGCACCCTGCCCCTCGCCCGTTCGGGCTTGCTCGACGCCATCCCCCACACCAGCAACAGCGCCGAGAATCTCGCCCCGACCGGCTACCGCGGCGCGCCCTTCTACCGCGACCAGCCCCGTGCCGTTCGTTCCGGCCGGATCATCACCGCGCCCGGTACCGCGCCGGTCAGCTTCATGGCCGAGGTTCTTGACGCCCTGGGTTACGCCAACGATGACCTGCACTTTTATTGCGGCCTTTACGCCGCCGAGCACCAGCCGGCCCAAACTGCACCCTAGGCACAGAAAGGAACCATCCCTATATTGGGGCGAAACCAAACCCCGCAGGCTCGCCATGTCGCTCCAGGACACCGCCAATCGCTCCAACTGCACCGCCATGTCCGATGTACTCAACCGCATCGGCGACAAGTGGAGCGTGATGGTCGTGGGCATTCTCGCCCGTCACGACACCATCCGCTTCAATGAGCTCAAGCGATCCATCAACGGGGTGTCGCAGCGCATGCTGACCCTCACTTTGCGCAATCTCGAGCGCGATGGCCTCGTCACCCGCACCATTTATCCCGAAGTGCCCCCGCGGGTGGAATATGGGCTGACGGCGCTGGGCCGGACGCTGACCGATCCCATCCAGGCGCTCTGGAACTGGTCGGCCGAGCATCACGGCGCCATCATCGATGCCCGGGCCATCTACGACCAGCGCGCCCTCGCCATCGAGGCCGAACAGCCGCGCAAAGTCGCCTACGCCCGGGGCTAGCGCCATGAGCGCGCCCTGGACCCGGCCGGTTCTTGCTGGGCAGTTGCAGGAGCTGGGGCTCGCGCGCGGCGATGCCGTGCTGGTGCATGCCGCGCTCCGCCAGGTCGGGCCCATCCTCGGAGGCCCCGACGCGCTGATCGACGCCTTGACCGATGTGCTGGGCCCTGAGGGCACGCTGCTGGGCTACTGCGACTGGCAGGCCGAGGAGGACGCCGTCGCCGATCCGGCGCTGCGCCCCCACATTCCGCCATTCGATCCAGAGCGCTCGCGTTCGACCCGCGACCACGGCGCCTTTCCCGAATTGCTGCGCACCACCC
>JAQSXP010000252.1 GCA_029256605.1 Devosia sp.
ACATTTTCGTGTCGGTGGGTCCAGGGCTGAGCACATTGACGCGCACCCCACGCGCCGCCAGTTCAGTTGTCCAGCTGCGCACATAGGAGCGCAGCGCCGCCTTGGTCGCGGCATAGGCGGCATGGCTGGGCAAACCCTTGACCCCGGCAACCGAGCCGATGAACAGCGCCGCCCCGCCGGCAGCCATCAGCGGCTCTGCCGCCTGCATCGCCAGCAACGGCCCCCGTGTATTGACGGCGAAGTGCCGGTCGAAATGCTCGCTCGTGCTGTCGGCAAGGCCACCCGGCTCCGAGATGCCGGCATTGTAGACCAGCGCGTCGATCCGTCCGTGGCGATCGCGCATTGTGCCAATGATGCGCTCGAGCCCGTCCTGGTCGCTGGCATCCGCCGCGATCCCCTCGGCACTCCCGCCGATCCGGGCGATTGCCGCATCGACATCGCCCTGTCGGCGGCCGGTCAGCACCACGGCGGCGCCTTCCGCGGCGAGACGCTGGGCGATGGCAAAGCCAATGCCGCTGGCGCCACCCAGCACGAGGGCGATCTTGTTGGTCATTCTCATTTTTCGGGCTCCAAACTATATGGAGGCTCTAGATATACGTTTTAAATCTGCTATCAATTACGCACCATGAGTAGCGCAGATATAGCGGCCTATACCGCCACCACCGCCGAAGTCGACCAAGCCATTGCCGATCTGGCCCGGGTTCGCCCGGTGCTGGAAAAGATCGCCGACAAATGGACCATCCTGATCCTGACCGTCCTGTGCGAGCACCCGTCCCGCTTCAACCAGATCAAGCGCCGGCTCGATGGCATCACCCACAAGGCGCTGTCGGATGCCCTCAAGCGCCTTGAATCCTATGGGCTGGTGACGCGCACCGTCTTGCCGACCCGTCCGGTCGGGGTCGAATACACCATCACCCCGCTGGCCCTCTCCTTGCGCGGCCCCTTCGCCCAGCTTTGGGATTGGGCGCTCGAGCATGGCGACGCGCTCCTTGAGGCAAGTGCCACCAAGCCGTCCGAGCAAGCCTGAGCCCCTCGATCAAAAGCCGGGATCGCGACACTATGCGCTTTCGCCGCCCGGGCCCGGTTGCTATAGCCATGCAGGTCCATCGACCCGCACAGGTTCACCCGTCCATGCCGTCACGTCCCGCTCCGAGCCGCTGACCCGTGCGCTTTGTGTTTCGCTTGCTGCTGATGTGCGTCATTGCCCTGGGGGTCGGCTTCGGGCTGAGCTATTACGCGCTGACCGATGGGCGCATGTTCACCGTCAGCCAGCTGGGTCCCTGGACCGCCTGGCCCGATGTCGGCGCGCCCAATCCCAATCCCTATACCCGCGCCCACCTGACGCGCGAAGCCGCCCTGCAGCTCGGTCAGGCCGAGGGCCTGCATCTGGTCGCCAGCGTCGATAGCGCCGGCGAGCCGCTCTCGCGCAACTGCACCTATCGCCTTGAGGGACGCACGCCGCAGGCCACTTTCTGGACCCTCGTCGCCACCGATCCCGCCGGCGTCAATGTCGCCGTGCCCGATGGCCCGCTGGCGCTGCGCTCGACCGGCATTGTGCGCGAAAACGATGGCTCCTTGCGCATCCATGTCGGCACCCGGCTCGCGCCCGGCAATTGGCTCGAACTGGCCGGCGAAGGGCCGTTCACCCTGGGGCTGACCCTGTACGATACCGCCGTCTTCACCGGCTTTGGCGCTACTGGCGATACCATGCCCGCCATTGTGCGGGAGGCCTGCGCATGATCCGCACCCTGCTCTGGGCCATTGCCGGCGTGCTGCTGGGGGGCATCATCCATCTCGTGGTGATCCTGTCCATGCCGCTGCTTGCCGAAGAAACCCTGTGGACCCGGCTCGAAGGGCTCAATGCGGAAAACCGCATCGTCATCCTGCCCCCGGTCGTTGCCGGCCAGCCCAATCCACTCGAGCTCGATCCCGAGCTGGTTTACGGCATCTGCCGCATCGATCTGGCCGAAGGCCCTGCCTATATGAGCGGCCGCCTGCCCGACGCCTTTTGGTCGCTCGCGATCTTCAATTCCGCCGGTGTCGTGACCTATGCCACCACCAATCGCGACGGCATCGGGCAAACGCTCGAATTGGGCGTCTTCAACGCCGCCCAGACCCGGCTCCTTGCCCAGCAGCAGCTCGATATCGCCGAAGGGCTCCTTGTGGTCGAAGCGACCTCCGACGAGCTCTTTGTGGTGATCCGCCTCGCACCGCCCCATGCGATCATGCGCCCGCGATTTGAGGCGGAGCTCGCCAAGGTGCAGTGCGGCAATCGCGGCACCCCATCGTAACCCAGCCTATTTCGGCAGCACCACTTCCCGGTCGATGATTTGGGTCTGATAGCGCGAGGGGATCGCCCCTTGCGCCCGCCCGCCGATCAGCGCGCCCGCTCCCGCGCAGAAATCGCCGCGCCCGGCCCGGCTGACCCACCCCGCCAATTGCCGCAGCGTTTCATCCACTGCCACCGATTGCTCATGGGGCGTTTCGACCAGCAGCTGGTTGAGGGCGAAATTATACGACTGGTAGCGGTAGTCGAGCGCGCGCACGAACCAGCTGATCCGCTGCGTGTTTTCAGCGTGACGCGCCGCCACGTCGGCCCGTTCCTTGGGTCCCACGCTGCTCAGCGTCGCCACGGCAATGGCCCGCTGGCGATCGACTTCAATCACCGCGCAGATCGCGGCAAACGTGCCGGGCACCGTGTCGAGATCGGCCTCGATATGCCGCCCCACCGTGCTGTAGCGCACGCGCGAGGATTGGTAAGGGGTTGTCCGCAGCCAGTTGTAATATCGATCGATGTCAAACCGCGTGTCGAGGTCCACCGCAATGCGCGTGCGCTGCAACTCGGTCGCGACATCAAAGAACCAGTCCTTGGCATGGGGCGCCACGAGGAAGCGCCAGACGCGATCATGCATCTCGGTTTCCTGGTCGGTCAGGTTGAAGCTCGAGACCGGCTCGTCGCGGGCATCGGCCAAGACCTTGCCCGCTTCGGGCAGCAGCACGTCATGGGTATAGCTGGGGCGCGCCCGGCCGAAATCGCCGGTGGGCCGCGGCCCGCAGCCAGCCAGCAGCACCGCGATTAAAACGCCGGACCAACCGAGTTTGCCGGCAATGCTAGCCACGACGGCGCTTGGGTCGGGAGGGGTCGCGCAGATCGCCGGGCGGGCAGGCGCTGGCGCGCTCATAGCGCACCCCGGTAAACAGCAGGATCTGGGCATTGCCGCAGGTTTTTCCTGCAGCCATGGCTGGACGTTCGCGTGGTTCGAATTTGACGAGCTTTCCCAAGCTAGCCTCCCAAATGTTCGGCTCCCCCGTCCCTAGCGGCGGCAGCATGCACGGCCATAGAATCTGTCGGCGGAACGCCCCTCGCGCCTCCCCCCACTTAGCAAAGCTTATGGTTAACAGTCCGCTAACGAATTGAAGGCAAAAGTGGAAACACGCCCGATTTGTGCGCAGCAGCAGTTGACGGTCCGCGAACATGCTTGGCTTCCAGCCTTACGAAACCTTTCAGCTCTTGGTCGAAAATGGTGGCACCGAGCGCACCAATACGCTGCTGATCGCCGCCTGCGACGCCTATGCCCGGCGCGGCAAACCCACCCCGGTGGAACTGCAGCAGTTCGAGGCCCTGGCGAGCCGCCTGTTCCCCGCTGC
>JAQSXP010000253.1 GCA_029256605.1 Devosia sp.
ATAGCGGCGGCTTTGAAAATCTTCTGCATTAAGGGAACGAAATCTCGTTGTTGACGTTGAGGTCAGCATTAAGAGGTTCGTTGTGGCCTCAATTAGCAGGTAGAGCGGCTGGATCGGGGTGATTCTGCGATCCCGCCCAATTTTGCCCGCATTTTAGGGCTGATTTGCCCAACATGCGTCCAAAGAAGGATCGTCAACCCAGCTGAAGGCGGCGGGTCGACGCAGCTACTCGGCCGCAGTTTGCTGCTGCACCACTGCAAAAAAGCCCGAGCAACTGCCCTTCTGCTGAGCTTACGAGCCTTGCTGGGTCTGCAGGCTGATGCTCGTCTTCAGCTTTGAGGTGGGCCAGAACAATGGGTTAAATACCTGGAAGATGCTCCTCTCGAGCTCGTGACCAAGGGTTATCTTGCGGGTCGGCGGGGGACAACTATCTAAGGGTCAAGCCGGTGCGCGATCCCCTCCTCGCGGCCGCCGGCGAAAAGAAGGCCCTGGCGCTGTTATAGCTGCCGGGGCACAGCGTCGTTGTGGCGCAGATAAAGAGCCGGTCCCGCTTGGGTCCGCCAAAGCAGACATTAGCCACGACTTCGGGAATGCGCACCTTGCCGATCAGCGTGCCGTCGGGATCATAAACGTGTACGCCATCAGCAGCCGAGGTCCAGATGCGGCCATCCGTATCGAGGCGGAAGCCGTCGAACAGCCCGGCCGTGCAATCCGCAAAGACTCGGCCGCCTGAGAGCGTGCCATTCTCGCCGACTTCAAACACGCGCATATGGGCCGGGTTCTGCGGGCCATGGGTGCGGCCGGTGTCGACGACGTAAAGCAGCTTTTCATCGGGCGAGAACGCAAGGCCGTTTGGCTTGACGAAGTCATCACAGACAATGGTGAGAGCGCCGGAAGCGGGATCGATCCGGTAGACATTGGACGCGCCGATCTCGCTTTCGGCCTTGTTGCCCTCGTAGTCAGAATCGATGCCGTAGGTCGGGTCGGTGAACCAGATCGAGCCGTCTGACTTGACCACCACGTCATTGGGGCTGTTCAGCCGCTTGCCGTTGTAGTTGTCAGCAAGGACCGTGATGGAGCCGTCATGCTCGGTGCGGGTGACGCGGCGGGTGCCATGTTCGCAGGTAACAAGGCGACCCTGGCGGTCAACGGTGTTGCCGTTGCTGTTGTTGGCGGGCTGGCGGAAGACGCTGACGGCGTCGCTGGCCTCATCATAGCGCAGCATGCGGTTGTTGGGCGCGTCGGACCAGACGAGGTAGCGCCCGGCCGGGAAGTAGGCGGGACCTTCGGCCCAATGGCAGCCTTGATAAAGCTTGTGGACATTGGCCGTGGTGCACGGCAGGCGCGCAAAGCGTTCGTCCAGAATCTCATAATCCGATGCAGCCAAAATACCCTCCTCCGAGATTGCTTCTTGGGCTCTTACCTGAGCGCCTGACGCGTGCCAGTGATGGCAATCGCGGCAACGATGATCAGGCCGGTAAAGACGTCCCGCAAGCCTGAGCCGAAGCCTGCGGTGTTGAGCAGCGTGGACACCATGAACAGGAACAAGGCGCCGCCCCAAAGGCCGGGGACATTGGCCCGCCCGCCCGCTACCGAGGTGCCGCCGAGCACGACCACGGCGATTGAGGTCAGCAGGTATTCGCGGCCCATCGACAGCGAGGACCCACCCGAAAATCCGGCCAGGAGCGCGCCGCACAACGCGGCAAGAGCGCCGGAAAGCACATAGGTCAACAGCCGGGTGCGCTCGACCGACAGGCCGGCGAAGCGGGCGGCGCGTATATTCTGGCCAGTGGCGAGCACGGTGCGGCCATAAATGGTGCGGTGCAGCACGATCCCTGCCACGACCGACAGGGCGATGGCGACGATGGCGAGTACGGGAACACCTAGAAAGCGCGAGAAGGTAAAATCGGAGAGCGCCGCGGGCGGCTTGATCTGCAAGCCGCGGCCATAGCTGATGCCGACGGACTGGATGATGAAGCTCGAGGACAGGGTCGCCACAATGGGCGGGATACGGAGGAGCCGGATCAGGAGATAATTGAACCCACCAATCAGGATGCCGCAGGCGAGCGCGGCAAGGAGACCCCAGAGGATAAGGCTGTTCTGTCCATCCATGACCTTCATGGCGACGGCGCTGGCCAGGCCAATGGTGGCCGGGATCGAAAGGTCAACATTGCCGGGCCCGAGGGTGATGACGAACATCTGGCCCAAGCCCACCATGACGGTGAACACCGAGAAGGACAGGGCGGCGACGAGCATTCCCTGGGCGCCCTGCCCCGCAATGGAAAAGGACAGCACCCATACCAGAAAGGCGCCGAGGAATGACCAGAGCCAGACCGGGAGACTGCTTAGGGTGAACCGCGAAAGGGAAAGGGTCTGATCGGTCATTTTTCAGCTTTGCTGATGAGCACGCGAGCGGCGAGGATGATGATCAGGAACATGCCTTGGGCACCAACCTGCCATTCCTGCGGAATGCGGCCACCCGGCAGGAACGGCACCTGGAAGAAGTTCAGCGCCGAGGATGCCAGTTGCAGCACCAGGGCTCCGATTACCGCGCCGATGGGCGAGATGCGACCGCCAACAAACTCGGCGCCGCCGATCACCGCCCCGGCGATGGAGAGCAAGGTGTAGCCGGTGGCCATATTGGCGTCGGCGCTGGAGGACACGCCCACGAGCGTCATGCCGGCCAGAATGCCGAACACACCGGCCAGGGCAAACATGGCGATTTTGGCCTTGAGGATGGACCAGCCGGCACGATGGACCGCGCGGGCATTGCCGCCAACGCCGCGCAGCACCGCGCCATAGGAGGAGCGCATCAAGATGAGGTGCACGACGAGGCCAATTACGATCGCCAGCAAGACCGGCATCGGGATGAACGGGGGCTGGAGGGCCATGAAGTCGCGCAGAAAACCGGGGGCGGAGCCGCCGGGCGTCGGGCGGATCAGGAGAGCGAGGCCGGCCCAGAAAAAGCTCAGGCCCAGGGTCACGACGATGGAGGGGACATTGCGCAAGTGAATGATGACGGCCGCCAGCATGTAAACCAGCACGCCGCCCGCCAACATCAGCGCGGCAAGGAGCGGCGCTTCAGGCATATAAGTGGCGGTGACGCAGGCAACGAAGCCGACAAAGGCACCGATTGACAGATCGAGCTCGTTGGTGGCCATGACGCACATCTGGGCGATGGTGGCCAGAGCGACGGGAATGGCCAGGTTCAGCATCAGGTTGAGGCCGAAATAGCTGATCGCCCGGGGATTGAAGTACCAGATGGCTGCAAGCACGATGACGAGCGAGACTGCCGGCAGGGCGCCGCGCAGCAGGCGCTGACGGGAGGACGCAGCCAGGTTCTGACCGCGTGCCGTGGTCGAAATGTCGGTGGTCATGCCGCGTCCTTGTCCTTGAACGAGGAGCCAATCACGCTGGCCTCGGTAATGTCAGCGCCCTGCAGTTCGCCCACGATGCGCCCGTTCTGGAACACGTAGACGCGGTCGCAATATTCGAGCTCTTCGAACTCGGTGGTGTACCAAAGGAAGGTACGCCCACCGGCTGCCTGCTCGGCGATGATGTCGTAGACTTCGAGCTTGGTGCCAATATCGACGCCGCGCATGGGATCGTCCATCAGCACCACGGCGGATGCGGTCGAGAGCGCCCGCGCAAAGAGCGCTTTTTGCTGGTTGCCGCCGGAGAGGGAGAGAATTTCGTCGTCAAGCGAGGGCGCCTTGATCGCCATGGTTCGGCCCCAGCGGCTCGAAAGCTCCCGCTCCTTGGCGCCTGACAATAGGAGGCCGTTGCGGAGCACCGGCAGCGAGCCGACCGCGATGTTGTCGGCGATGGACCAGAGCGGGAAGATGCCATCGGCTTGCCGGTCGCCGGCAACGAAGGACACCGCGCCCGCGACGGTGATCTCGGGCTTGCGGGCGCGCGCCGCTTCAAAGACCTGCACCAGGAATTCGGTCTGACCATGCCCGGACAAGCCAGCAAGGCC
>JAQSXP010000254.1 GCA_029256605.1 Devosia sp.
GCATGGTGCCTATTTCGGCATCGCCGCCGTGGTCGCGGTCACGCTGGTCGCCCCCGAACGGCGCGGCTTTGCCGTCGCCCTGATCCTGTCGGGCCTGACTGTTTCCAACATCCTCGGTGTTCCCGGCGGCACCGCCATCGGCAATGCCCTGGGCTGGCGCGCCACCTTCTGGACCGTCGGCGCCATTGGCCTCGTTGCCACCCTCGCCACCGCCTTCTTCCTGCCGTCGGCGCTGGGCGTGCAGGCGGCCGCGGGCAGTTTCAAGCGCGAATTCCGCGCGCTGGGGCGGCAGGCTATCATCTGCTCGCTGCTGATCGTGGTGCTGGTAATGATCGGCCAATACAGCCTCTTCACCTTCATTGCCCCGCTCCTGCTCGAAGTCACCCAACTCGAGCCCGGCATCGTGCCCTGGGTGCTGCTGCTGTTCGGCATTGGCTCGACCATTGGCGTCTTCATCGGCGGCCGCCTCGCTGACTGGAAGCTCATGCCTTCGCTCATCGGCATCATGGTGTTGCAGGCCAGCGTTTATGCAGCGCTCTATCTTGCCAGTCCCCTGCCCTGGCTCATGGCCATCACCGTGATCGTCTGGGGCGGCGTCAACTTCGCCTTCGGCTCGCCCGTGCAGTCGCGCATTCTCGCCTGGGCCGGCGACGCCCCCAACCTCGCCTCGGCGCTGGTGCCCACCGGCTTTAATGTCGGAATCGCCATTGGCGCGGTCTTGGGCGGCAGCTTGCTGGAGCACGGCTTTGGCTATCGCAACCTGCCCCTGATAGGGGTTGGCGCGCTGCTGCTGGCGCTCGCCATTGCCATTCTGTCCTATGCCTGGGAGCGGCGCAGCGGCGCCGTGCCACCCCCTGCCCAGCTACCGGCATGACAGCAAAGGTCTGTTAACCATGATCACAGCTGTGATCGCGCCGATCCGCCTTTTTGCCATAAATGGGGGAACCAACTCGCTCGTCCCTTAACGGCACCTATGTTCCTCGATCAGGTCTCGCTGCTCACCGCCATTGGCTTTTCAGGTGCAGCCCTGACCCTGACGGTCTTTGTGAGTTGGTTCAGCGCCCGCAGTGAGACCTATCTCCTCAGCTGGGGCATTGGCCTGGCGCTCGTGGTGCTCGGCGTCGTGCTCCTTCATGCCGCCGGCGAGCCCTACAATGTCCAGCTGCATGCAGTGTCCCTGCTGCTGATTCAGCTCAGTTTCGCCTTCATCTATGCCGGTGCCCTGCAATACCGTGGCAAGCCGGTCCTGCCCGATGTCGCCATCGCCACCGCGCCATGTCTCGGGTTGACCCTCCTCGCCTTTTGCCTCGGCTACAACGCCATCGGTACCGGCTATGCCAATGCGGGCATGGCCATTCTGATGGGGCTGGCGGGCTTGCAATATTGGCTCGGGCGCCGCGAGGTCAGCGTGGTCATGCTGGCTAACGCGGTCCTTTACCTCCTCACGGCGGTCAGCTTTGCGCTTTGCGCCATGGTCCTGCTGCTCGAAGGTCAGGCGGTGTTGACCAAGCTTCCCACCAACTGGGCCGAAGACCTCAACGCCATCGTCGTCATCATCGGGCTTACGGGCATCGGCGCCATGTCGCTGACCCTCAACCATTCCCGCTCGGCTCGCCGCCATCGCCACGAAGCCATGACGGACCCACTCACCGGCCTTCTCAACCGGCGCGCCCTCTTCGATGCCGTGGGCCATGCGATGCTTCCCGCCGGCAGTGTCGTGATCATGTTCGATCTCGATCACTTCAAGGCCATCAATGATCAGCATGGCCATGCCGGCGGCGACGCCGTGCTGCGCCGCTTCGGGCAACTGGTCGAGGCCAATAGTCGGCAGGCCGACACGGCCGCACGTCTGGGCGGCGAAGAATTCTGCCTCGTCCTCTGCGATCTCGACGCCAGATCGCCCTGCGCCGTCGCCGAACGCATCCGCGCGAGCTTCGAGGCCGTCAGCGCCAATGCCCTCCAGCCCGCCACCGTCAGCGCGGGCGTGGCGGTCGGGGCCCGGGGTGGCGAAGCCTTCGAGGAACTGCTCCGCCGCGCCGATGCGGCCCTCTACAAGGCCAAGGAGGCCGGTCGCAACCGCGTCTGCGGTCCCGACACGCGCCCCCGCCTCGTGGCTTAGGCGGAAAGCGCCGCTTTCACCTTGCCGCTGGCCTTGCCGAAATCGATGCGGCCGGGATAATCGGCTTTGAGCTGGGCGATCACCTTGCCCATGTCCTTGGGCCCTTCGGCGCCCGTTGTCGCGATGGCCGCGCGGATCGCGCTCTCGACCTCTTCATCGGTCAGGCCCTTGGGCAGGAACTCGTTGAGAATGTCGATCTCTTCCTTTTCCACAGTCGCCAGGTCGGTCCGGCCCGCCCGCGCATAGATCGCAAAGCTTTCCTCACGCTGCTTAACCATCTTCTGGATGATAGCGAGCACTTCCTCATTGGTGGCCGGTCCGCGATTGTCCTGGCGGATTGCAATGTCCTTGTCCTTGATCGCCGCACTGATCGCCCGGAGCGTCGCCGTACGCCGCTGGTCCCGGGCCTTGAGCGCCGTTTTCAGGGCCTCACTAATGGTCTCGCGCACACTCGAACTCCTCTTGCTATGCAATTCTGCTGGCCCATATAGGCGTAAACAAAGCCGTGCGCCACTTGCGCGGCCCTCTGGCTCCTTCTAGAAGGGAGCCTCAATCGACATTGCCAAAACCCTGGAGGCCCACCGTGACCGGCTGGCAGCAATCCCCCGCGACCGCCCTTTTGATCCTTGCAGACGGAACCCGTCTTGAGGGCCGCGGCATCGGTGCCATTGGCCAGGCAGCGGGCGAAGTCTGTTTCAACACCGCCATGACGGGCTACCAGGAAGTGCTGACCGACCCGTCCTATGCCGGACAGATCATCACCTTCACCTTCCCCCATATCGGCAATGTCGGCACCAACGACGAAGACATCGAGATGGTCAATCAGGCCGCTCTGTCGGGCGTGCGGGGCGTCGTGCTCAAGGCCGACATCACCAACCCGTCCAACTACCGCGCCGCTGAAAAGCTCGATGCGTGGCTCAAGAAGCGCAACATCATCGGCATTGCCGGCGTCGATACCCGTGCGCTGACTGCCAAGATCCGCGAAGGTGGGATGCCCAATGGTGTGATCGTCCATCAGCCCGAGGGCAAGTTCGACGATGCGGCCATCGCCGCTGAACTCACTGCCTTCCCCGGCCTTGAAGGGCTCGACCTCGCCAAGGAAGTCACCACCGCCCAGACCTATCATTGGTCCGAGACCGGCTGGAAATGGGGCGAAGGCTATGCCGAAGTCACCGATCCAGCCTTCCACATCGTGGCCATCGACTACGGCGCCAAGCGCAACATCCTGCGTTGCCTGGCCGATCAGGGCGCGCGCGTCACTGTTCTCCCTGCTACCGCGACGGCCGAGGATGTGATGGCCTACCAGCCCGACGGCATTTTCCTGTCCAACGGCCCCGGCGATCCGGCCGCCACCGGCGAATATGCCGTGCCCACCATCAAGAAGCTGATGGATACCGGCAAGCCAGTCTTTGGCATCTGCCTCGGCCACCAACTCCTGGGCCTTGCTCTGGGCGGCAAGACCTCCAAGATGCACCAGGGCCACCACGGCGCCAATCACCCGGTCAAGGACCTGACCACCGGC
>JAQSXP010000255.1 GCA_029256605.1 Devosia sp.
GTTCTCGACATCCCGCACGAACTTGGCGCCGATGATGTCGAGCGCGCAGGTCTCGGAGGCAAAGATGGGCTTGCCGTCGAGTTCGCCCAGCACCAGCGGGCGGATGCCGTTGGGATCGCGCGCGCCAATGAGCTTGGTGCGCGTCATCGCCACCATGGCATAGGCGCCTTCGACCGCCCCGATCGCGTCCACGAACCGGTCCGAGGAGGACGAGCGCTGCGAGCGGGCGATGAGATGGAGGATCACTTCGGTGTCGGAGGTGGACTGGCAGATCGCGCCCTGGGCGATCAGCCGGCGGCGCAGCGTCAGCCCATTGGTCAGGTTGCCGTTATGGGCAATGGCGATGCCACCCACTTCCAGCTCGGCAAAAAGGGGCTGCACATTGCGCAGAATGGTTTCCCCGGTGGTGGAATAGCGCACATGCCCCATGGCCATGGAGCCGGGAATGCGCTTGAGGGTCGCGGGGTCGGTGAAGTGGTCGCCCACAAGCCCGAGCTGGCGCTCGGAATGGAACTGGCGCCCATCGAAGCTGACGATCCCCGCCGCTTCTTGCCCACGATGCTGCAGGGCATGCAGGCCGAGCGCCGTCAAGGCAGGCGCATCGGGATGCCCCAAAATGCCAAACACCCCGCATTCTTCATGCAGGGTGTCGCCGTCAAGATCGAAATCGTCATGGCTCGGATGGACCACCGGGCTCTCCATTTCAGGCTTGTGCGGTAGCCGGTGCGTAGCGTCCGGCGCAACAACAACAGGGGATGGCGACCCATACCGCATTTGGGCGAATTGTACCAATGCCCATATGGTTCGGCAGGGTTGCCCCTGCTGGCCAGGTCACCAAGGCTTGATCAGGCTCCCGTCGCTGGGGTGACCGGTGCGGCCGGCGCGGCAGGCGTCGCCGGGGCGTTTGCCGGTGGCGGCACGCTGCCATCTTCGGGGGCATCGGTGCCTTCTTCGGCCGGGCCGCGGGCGTCGTCAGCATCATCGGTCAGGCCGGTGCCGCCCTTGAGAATTTCGGTGACCTGTTCTTCCAGATCAGGTGGCAACATGGCGATTAGCGAATTGCCCATGCTTTGCAGATGCGGCAGCGTCTGGGACTGGGCGGCCCATGGCGGCAGATTGCTGCCGAGCAGCCAGGTGCCGAAAATGGTCACGACGATGGCGATCAGCACGCCGCGCAGCACGCCGAACACAAAGCCCAGGGTCCGATCGATTGGCCCGACGCGGCTATCGACCACGAAATCGGCGATCCGCATGGTCAGCAGATGCAGCACGATGAGGGAAATGATGAAGGTGCCAACCACCGTAGCGATGTCGGCGACCACCTGTTCAGCGATATATTGGCGCGCGATCTCGGGGTGGTATTGCCACATATAGATGGCAATGGCGGCCGAACCGGCCCAGGTGGCGAGCGAAAGCACTTCGCGGGTCAGGCCTCGGGCGGTGGCGAGGATGGCTGAAATCAGCACCAGCACACCAACACCGACATCGAACGCTGTTAGCATAGTCTATTTGCCTGTTCTGCTTGTTGGCCCGGTGCAACAAGGGCCTCGTTTAACTGCTTTAAACCATTATGCCAAGGGCGGGACCCGTGGGCGCGGCAGGATGTCCCCTAAAACCGGGGGTTTAGTCGTCCTCGCCGGGTTGCGGGCGCGCCTTGCCATTGGCGGCAATGCGCCCGACGAGTTCGGACAACACTGAAAATTCGGCAATATCGAGCCCGCCATGCCGGTCATTGCTGGAAAGGCGCCCGGTGGAGGCGGACTTGAAGCCCAGCTTATGGGCTTCGCGCAGCCGGAGCGAGCCATGCACCACGGGGCGCACCCCGCCGGCCAGGGAGATTTCCCCGAAATACACCGCATCCGGTGGCAGCGGCGCCCCGGTCAGGGAGGAGATCAGCGCTGCCGCGACCGCGAGATCGGCGGCGGGCTCGTTGATTTTAAGGCCACCGGCGACATTGAGATAAATGTCGTTGGCGCCGATCCGCACCCCGCAGCGCGTTTCGAGCACGGCGAGGACCATGGACAGGCGCGAGGAATCCCAGCCGACCACCGCCCGGCGCGGCGTGCCTAGAGGGGAGGGCGCCACCAGCGCTTGGATTTCCACCAGCAGCGGGCGCGTGCCCTCTAGGCCGGCAAACACCGCCGAGCCGGCCGCGCCCTCATCGCGTTGATCAAGAAACAGCGCCGAAGGGTTGGCCACCTGTTCAAGACCGCGCTCGGTCATGGCAAAGACGCCGATTTCGTCGGTGGCGCCATAGCGGTTCTTGACGCCGCGCAGGATGCGGAAGGTGTGGCTGGTATCGCCCTCGAAATAGAGTACGGCATCGACCATGTGCTCGACGACGCGTGGGCCCGCGATCTGGCCGTCCTTGGTCACATGGCCCACCAGCACCACGGCGGCGCCGCTTTTCTTGGCAAAGCGCGTCAGCGCCTGGGCTGACGTGCGCACCTGGGTGACGGTGCCCGGCGCGCTGTCGACCCGGTCGGTCCAGAGGGTCTGGATGGAATCAATGATGACCAGATCGGGGGCCGGGCCGTTTTCGAGCGTGGCGAGAATGATCTCGACATTGGTTTCAGCCGCGAGCAACACCTCGGCTTCTCCGAGGCCCAGCCGTTGGGCGCGCAGGCGCACCTGCGCTACCGCTTCTTCGCCCGACACGTAGACGACCCGCTTGCCACGATTGGCGAGCGCTGCTGCCGATTGCAGCAGGAGCGTCGACTTGCCGATGCCGGGATCGCCGCCTACGAGGAGGGCCGAGCCCATGACAAAGCCACCACCGGTGACGCGGTCCAATTCGGCAATGCCGGTGATGACGCGGGCCGCGGTTTCGGTTTCCCCCGAAAGGGGCACAAGATTGGTCGGCTTGCCGCCAGCCTTGGCTGATTTGGGCCCGGCGCCAACGCCGCTATCGGCGAGTTCCTCGACAATGGTGTTCCACTCGCCGCAGGCGTCGCAGCGCCCCTGCCAGCGGCTGGTGACCGCGCCGCAAGCCTGGCAGACAAAGGATGAGCGCGATTTGGCCAAGTTCAGTGATCCTTCTGCTCACGGGCGCTGGCGCGTTCGGCCAGGCCCTTGAGGGTGTTCCAGTTGCGGGCGGTGGCGGTGCCCGAGCGTTTCTCGATGAGGCCAGGCAGTCTGGGGCTGGCGGAAATCAGCCTCGTATAGTCGACGATCAGGTGGTTGGCCTCGACATGGAGGCGCTCGGGGCCCGGATAATGCGCGACCCAGCCAAGATCAGGCTGGGGGTCGACAAAGAAATAGACGCCCATTTGTCCGCCCCGCTCGGCTGCTGCCTTGGGGAAGGGATTGCTGTCAACCAGCTGGCGCAGTTGAACTGGGGTGCGCACCACGGCCACATTGCCCGGACCCAGGCCCAGCGCGCGAACGATCTCGTTCATCTGCCGGGTAACCGTAGGCAGCGGCGCGTTGCTCTCCACGATCATGTTGCCGGTGGCGATATAGGTCTGCGGCGCAACAAAGCCGGCCGCCGCCACCGCATCGCGCCAGGCGGCCATGGACATGATCTTGTGCGTAGCGGGCCCGATCGCCCGCAGCAGGACAACAAAGACGCCCATCACACCCCTTTTCGCCTCACCCAGCCCATACGGCATGCCCGGCGCGA
>JAQSXP010000256.1 GCA_029256605.1 Devosia sp.
ATCGAGGCCGATCTCGCGCAAGCCTATGGTGTAAGCCGCGGGCCCATTCGCGACGCTTTTCGTATTCTCCAGCTCGAGGGTCTCGTCGAAAGCCAGCAGCGCGGCGTCACTGTGATCGGCATCGACGAGGACGCGATCAGCGAGATTTATTCCTTGCGTGGAGCCATTGAGGGTCTTGCCGTTCGTCTCGCCGTTGGTCGTGCCGATGAAGCCGGCGTGAAGCAACTAAGCCGCCACGTGGACGATATGCAGGCGGCTGCAGAAGTGAACGACCCGGCCGCCTTCGCCCAAGCGGATATCGCCTTCCACAACGCCATTTGCCTGCTGTCAGGACACAAGCGCCTGACCGATGTGTGGCAGCAGTACGAGGGGATCATGATGACCCTCTTACGCCTCACCATATCGCTTGATCAAAATCTTCAAGCCAGCACGAACAAGCATCGACAATTGCTGGATCTTATCGGGGCCGGTGATCCGAACGCAGCCCAGGCCGAACTCGCTGTCCATCTCGACGGCTCACGCGAGCGGATGGTGAAGGTTTGGAAGCAAGCCCTGCAAAGGCGCCGCGGCACCTCGGCCTGAACCAAGAACCCATCAGGGCAGAATTCAAAGCTTATCAAGGGAGAGAACCATGAATACACGTCGTCTAATCATCAAGGCAATTGCCGCCATGGCCCTCACGGGCGTCGCCTATTCGGCTCCGGCCTGGGCGCAGGACAGCTTCCCGTCCAAGGACATCACGTTTGTTGTCCAGGCAGCCGCCGGCGGTGCCTCCGACCGGACTTCGCGCGCGATCGCGGCCGAACTGGAAAAGGATCTTGGCGTCAGTGTCATCGTCGAGAACCGCCCCGGCGCGACCGGCACGGTGGCCTTCGCCCACGTGGCCGAGCAGCCGGCTGACGGATACACGATTGGCTTCGGTCCGGTGGAATTCGCCATTGCCGAGCACCTCGGCTATGACTTCGACCGCGCCGACTACACCTACCTGGCCCAGGTCATGAACAGCCCGGTAGTTCTCGCGGTGCCCGCCAACAGCCCCTACAACACGTTGGCCGACTTCATCGAAGCCGCGAAAACGACAGAAATGTCGGTCTCCAACTCGGGCGCCGCTTCATCATTCGCCGCCACCACCTTCACCTTGGCGAAGCTGACTGAAGCCAAGCTGGTGGGCGTGCCGTTTGACGGCGGTGCACCAGCCGTGGCTGCGGCTCTCGGTGGCCACGTCAACGCGGTGACCGCCGGCGCCGGCGAAACGGCAAGCGCCTTTGCCGATGGCTCGCTCAAGGTCCTGGCGATCTTTGCCGAGGAAGCGCACCCCGCCTTTCCGGGTGTCCCCACTGCCAAGGAACAGGGCTACGATCTCACTTTCGGCGCCTGGGGCGGCGTCTATGGTCCCGCGGGCATTCCGGATGACGTGAAGGCAATCCTTGAGGAGTCAATCAAGAAGGCCGCCGCTTCCCAGACCTTCCTCGACGCGATCACGCCTGCCGGCATCCTGCCCGTGTACAAGACCGGTGACGAGTGGAAGGCGTTCGTCGACGCCGAAGCTGCTCGCTACGCCGAAGTTCTGGCTCCCTGATCGTGGCCGAGCTTAACCAGCTCGCAACTTCGTCCAGCGGCACCCTGCCGCTGGACGAGACGATTGCCGAGCCAAACTATTCTGCCGCGCCCTCACGGCGGCTGGAACTCGTGATCGCCGTCACGGCACTGGCCTTGTCGCTGCTGGCGCTGTGGCTGTCGCGCAATATCTTCCTGCGAATGGGCGGCGGCGGGGTCGACCCCAAATGGTGGCCGACACTGTTGTCCGTGCTCGCCGCGGGCCTGTCAGCAATCCTGGTGGGCATGTCCTTATTCTCGTCGCCGATGAGCCGGGGCGAGGTTGAAGCGACCGAACAGGACGGCTGGATCCGGATGCTGGTCGCTCTGACCCTGAGCGCCATCTACGTCTTTGCCTGGTCAACCATCGGCTATGTCATTCCGACCCTCGTGTTCACCGCCGCCCTGCTGTTCGTCTTCGGACTGCGCAGCTGGAAAGGGCTTGTGATCTTTTCCACGGTCACTACCGGCTTCATCTACGGGCTGTTCCACTATCTCCTGAAAGTTCCCCTATGAGCGCCCTTCTTGACGGCGTGCTTGCCGTGTTCGAGCCCAGTGTCATGCTGTGCCTCAGCGTCGGCGTGGTTGTCGGCATGTTGGTGGGCATGTTCCCCGGCATAACGGCGACGATGGCCGTGGCGCTGGCCAGCGGCTTTACCATGACGCTGGAGCCCGTGCAGGGCCTTGCCGTCCTGCTCACTATCTACGTGGCCGCCAATTTCGGTGACCGTATCCCCTCCATCCTCATCAACACGCCCGGCACGCCCGCCTCCATAGCAACCACCTTCGACGGCTACCCAATGGCCAAGAACGGTCAGGCCGGGCTGGCGCTGATTGTTTCAGCGCTGGTTTCAGCCGTTGGCATTGTGGCCAGCATGGTGCTCTTCGCCGGCGCTGCAGTGCCCTTGGCGCAGTTGGCCCTCCGGTTCGGTCCGAGCGAGATGTTCGCCGTCGTGGTGCTGGCCATGACCATCATGATCTCGATCTCGTCCAAGTCGATCACCAAGGGCTTGCTCGCGGGCGTCATCGGCTTGTTTATCGCCACGATCGGGCGCGACCCGATCTCTGGCGACGCCCGCTTCACCTTCGGTATCCGCGAGCTCAATGGTGGGCTCGATTTCATTGCGGTCATCATCGGCCTGTTCGGCATTGCCGAACTGCTTGATCAGTTGCTTACCCATCGCAATCATGAAGTAAAGCCGATCTCGGCTCTGGGCCGATGGTGGCCAAACAAGTCCGAATACAAGCGCATCGCCAAGCCCACCGCCATTTCTGGTCTCATTGGCCTCGTGGTCGGCATTATTCCCGGGGCCGGCGGTGATATTGCCGGCTTGCTCGGCTGGGACCGTGCCAAGGCTGCCTCCAGTACCAAGGCAACCTTCGGCAAGGGAAATATCGAGGGCGTTGCGGCTGCCGATACCGCCTCCAGCGCGACGCTGGGCGGCTCGCTCACCACCACGATGGCTCTCGGCATTCCGGGCGACTCGGTGATGGCGGTGATGATTGGCTCGATGATCGTCTGGGGCATCCAGCCGGGTCCCAGCCTTTTCGTCAATGAACCGGCCCTGGTCGCGACCATCACGGCCATCATGGTTCTCGCCACCTTCATCACGCTCGCCATCAATCTGGTGCGCATGCCCATGATGGTGAAACTGCTCGACATGCCCAAACCCTATATCTGGGCGACCGTCTTGGTCTTCTGCATCGTCGGCACCTACGCTACCACCAATAACCTGTTCACCGTCTGGGTGATGCTGTTCTTCGGTGTAGTCGGGTTGATCCTCAAGCGGTGTGGCATCCCCGCTGGTCCCATTGTGCTCGGCCTTATCCTCGGCCCCCTCGCAGAGTCCAATCTACGTCGCTCGCTGCTGATCGACGGCCCGACAGGCCTCATCGACAAACCTATTTCGGCCACACTGATCGGCCTCGCCATCATTGCCGTTGTCGCGGCTCTCGGCTCCCCACTTCTGGCTCGCCGCAAGGCCAAACGGGCCAAAGCCACGCTTTTGCTGAAGACGGTTCCGTATCGCCTGAAGGCAACGCCTCCATTCTGCGTAAATGCGCGGCCTCTGGCGTGGACGGCGCCTTTGTACTTGGCACCACGGGTGAATTTCCCTCGCTCAGCGAAGACGAGCGCCAGGCGCTCACCCGCCTCAGCCTCGACATTCTGGGCGACAAGCAGGTAGTGGTCCATGTCGGTGCCGCCAGTCTTTACCAGGTCGAGCGGCTGATCCAGCAGGCGCGGGCCGAAGGCGCAAAGTATGTCGCCGCCATCACACCCTATTTCCTGCCCTCGACAGACGAGGCCTTACGCCAGTTCTATGCGCGCATTTCCGAGGTTTCGGACGGCATTGGCGTATTTGTCTACATCTTCAAGGCCCGCACCGGCATCACCGTGTCACCCCAGCTCATGGCCGAGCTTGCCAAGCTTCCCAACAT
>JAQSXP010000257.1 GCA_029256605.1 Devosia sp.
TTCCGGCCCCGCACCAGCAAGGCGGGAGTATCCTTAAGGATTGGCAGGGAAAAAGCGGCTAGTGCAGGTCGGGTGCGACGTGGCTCCTTATTCGGAGTTATCGCCGAGCGCCGTGCCCGTGGCACTGCCGCCAGTAGACGCCCCGCCAGTGCCGATGCTGCCCATGCCGGCGGCACCACCAGCAGGTGCGACGCCGCCGGGTTGCAGATTGGTGCTAAGGCCCGATGGCGCCTGGGTGGGGCGGTCCGAGCCTTGCTCGCTCTCGGCGGTCAGTTCGGCTACCGCATCCATGTAGTTCTGGAACTCCCGCCCCTCAGGCCGGCCTTCTCGCTCCCAGATCTGGTGGGCGCGGCGCTTGATCTCTTCGTCGTCGAGTGTTGGCATTTTATCCTCCTTGCTCCCGGCAATGGGCGCGCAACGAGGTGGTTCGCCGACAATCGCCTAGGTTAGTCCGGGGGGTAGTCCGCAGGCGGGCGCCGGATAGTGAGCGAAAGGGTTAGTTCCGCGACCAATCGGCCGCTGTCTTCGCGGACCCTCAGGGTTGCGGATGTCGGCGGCTGGCGCTGCGGAATGAACTCACGCCCGCGTTCAGCCAAAAACAGCAGCGCTTCGCGGATCGCAGCCTCGTCATCGAGCAGTTCGCTGCCCTCGTTGTCCACGAACGGGTCGTCGCCAGCAGCAACATCGAAAAAATACCGCGGCATTGACGCATCCCTGTTGCTGAAAGGAAATGTACGCAGACCCTTATTTGTTTCCCGCCGCACACTTAGTTGTATGTGGGTCCGGTTGACCGGCATGGACTGCGACGATGCTCCGCACTAGCAATGGGACTGTTGGCAGTGCGAACGCCTTTGTCATCTGGCAGACCAAAGCCGCGGGCGATTGTCTGTTTTCGTAAGCTGCGCCTATAGTGACCGTACACTGCAGTCGTCCCCACAGCGGAGCCCACTCCTTCATCGCCCAAGAGCTGTCCATGGTATTGCCTTCGCGATTGCGACTGGAACAATTTGCGCAACTTTCACCTCAGGACCGGCAAAGCCTTTTAGGCGCCGTGTCGCACACTCTCGAGTTGGAACCCGATTGCGACCTGATCAGCCAGGAGGAGAGGCCGACGGCCTGCTATCTGGTGCTGGAGGGCATGATGTGTCGCTACAAGAGCCTGCAAGGGGGCAGGCGGCACATCGTGGGCTTCCATATCGTTGGTGACTTCTGCGATCTCAACGGCCCGGTGATGGGCCGCATGGACCACAATGTCGCGAGCCTGTCGCCGGCCAAGCTCGCCGTCATTCCCACCCCAGCGCTGTTCCGCTTGCTCGAGCAACGGCCGCAGATCGAACACGCCTTTTGGAAGGAAACCATTGCCGATGCGGCGATTGCCCGGGAATGGATCGCCAATGTTGGCGGACGCTCCGCCTATGAGCGTATTGCCCATCTGCTCTGCGAGATGGGCCGGCGGATCGAGGCGGCAGGTCTGGCGCAGGACGGCGCCTTCGACTGGCCGATCCGCCACCAGGATTTGGCCGAAGCAATGGCGCTGTCGAGTGTCCATGTGAGCCAAGTCTTCCAGCGGCTGAGCAATGAAGGGCTGGTGAAAGGCGAAGAGGGCAGGCTGCGGATTCTGGACTGGCCGGGGCTGGAAGCGGCGGGCCAGTTCAGGTCGCACTATCTGTTTCTCGCTGGCACCGCAGTAGCCGAGCCGCTGGTACCCTGAGGGCAAGAAAAAAGGCGGCTCCGAAGAGCCGCCTCTTGGCAAAGGACAAGGTCCCCTTAGCGCATATAGGGAGACACGCACTGCTGGCGCGGCCCGTTATAGGGCTGGAAGGTGTTGTCCGAAGCTCGATAGGAGCGGTACTGGCTTTCGCACCAGCGCAGGTGTTCGCGGGTGATGCGCACCGGGCCCGAATTGCTGTTGTTGTTGTTGTTTTGGTTGGAGATGGCACCGCCAATGATCGCACCGGCAATGAAGGCGGCCGGTGGGAACCAATAGCCATTGTGCTGACGCCAGCCGGGGCGGCGTTCACGATAGCCACGATGGCCGTTGTAATAGCCATAGCCGCCACGACGCTCGAAACCTCGACGGCCGTCGCGGTCACGATCGCGCCGCCAGTCACGGTTCTGGACGGTGATGAACTGGGCGTCCGAAGTCACCTGCAGCGGCTGCGCCATTGCGGGTGCGCTCACTGCGCCAAAGCTGGTGATTGCCATCAGAGCGGCGCACGCGCCTGCCATAATCTTTTTCATTTTTTGCTCCTTGTGCTGTTCGCCCCTCGCGATGGTTAGGGAATGTCGCAGGGGGTAAATCGTTCGGTTGTGGATGAAAATTAACATCAAGAGATCGAGAGCATCTACATCAACCGGCTAGGTCAGACCGGATGATGCAGTGCCCCGGCGAAGTCACTGGCCCGAGAGGTAACGCCGGTTGGCCCAGCCCTCCCAGCCGCCAACCCGCACCTTTTGCCAAGCGCCAGTGGCATAGGGCAGGAAGGCGATATCGCACTGATTGCGCGACAGGCCGGTGAGGATGCGCGAGCTTGGTGAAGGGTAGGCGCGCAGGTTAAGGACATCGCCGCGCGCCACTCCGGATACGCAATAGATCGCTGGCGAGACCATAGAGATGTAGCGGCTGTTCACCCAGCCGGCATAATGACCGTCCTCGACCGGGCACCAGGAGCCCTGGCAGGGACCCATCACCATGACGCCGCAGCGCGCATAGGGCAGGGTGGCGACGATCCGGCTGCTGGCGCGGGGAGCCGAGCGGATATTGAGTCCGTCCGTGGCCGGGATATTGACGACGCAATGCTCTTCGCCCTGCACCACCTGGGCCTGCGCGGCGGAGCCAGAAACCAGCAAGGCCGAAACGGCCGTCAGGCAGGCGATTGCCAGTGATGTGAGCTTGGGCATGGCGTCCTCCTCTTCGGTCTGACCCTAGAGCGAGGAAGGTGAACTGCATCTGAACGGCTGGTTCAGGCACAGGCCGAGTTCAGCCGATGGCTTTGGTCAACACCGGCACGACCGGCCCGAGTGGGGTTTTTTCCTCGCCGGCGATGGTGTAGCCCTGCGCCTGGTAGAACGGCACGGCGCTGGGGCCGGCAACGACGCGAATTCCGGTGGCCTGCCGGGCCAGCAGCTCGATTTCCACGGCCGCAAGGAGCCGCTTGCCAATGCCGCGGCGCCAATAGTCGGGATGGACGAACATGCCGGCCAGCTCGGCAAATTGGCTGCCCCCGATGGCGAAGGCGGCAAAGCCGACCGGGGCGCCATCGGTTTCGGCCAGGATAATCTGGCCGCGGGCGAGCAAGTCCCCATCCACCTGCAGGTGATCGGGCTCGGCCATCAGGCGGCGCTGGGTCTCGCCAGTTTCAGCGGCCAGCGAAGCGCGTAGCATGACCTGGTTCAGCGCCGGTCGGTCTTGTGGCCGAGCTTGGCGGATCGTGAAAACGGACTGGGACATGAGCGAGGAGTAGGCCGGAGCTTGGCTCGGGGTCAATGCGGTAGGTTCCCCGCCGGGCTCACCGGATCGGGTGACTGGCGTGGGGTGGCGCACCGGCGTATCTTCATGCCCATCAAGAGGAGGTAGCCATGACCACCAATG
>JAQSXP010000258.1 GCA_029256605.1 Devosia sp.
CTGGGCCACGAGGGTCAGATCGGCCGGCCGCGGATGGGCGCAACCCTTGGGGCAGCCCGAGACATGGAGAGTCGCGGTGCCATCAAAGAGGGTCGGGAAGGCGTCGAGCAGCTGCGCTGCCAAGGTGCGGCTGGCGGCAAGGCCCGAGGCGCAGCCTTCATTGCCGATGCAGGCATGGGCACCGAGGCGCGGATCGGCGGGATTGGTGAGGAGGCCCAGCGCTGCGGCAGCGCGCCCGAAGGCGGCGAGCGCGGCGGGGGCGCCCAGGGCGAGGAGAGCGTGGCCGGGAGCGAGGCGCAGCTCGGTGATGCCGGCAGATGTGGCGTGCTGCGCGAGGGCGGCGAGCACGGGGGCGGCGATGCTGCCAAAGGGCAGGGCGACGGGGAGAGCCGCGCCATCGCGCAGGGGAATGAGGCCCGCGGGCGGCGGGGGCGCGGGAAGAGGGGCGGGTGGGGAGAGGAGGGTGGCGAGTTCGGCCTGGATCGCGGCGGGATCGAGATCGCGGGCGCGGGATGCGGGGCCGAGATCGGCGAGGCGGTGGAGGATCAGGCTGGCGGCAGGGAGTGTATGGGCGGTGGCGAGGGTGCCGAGCGCGGTTTTGCCCAGCGCCAGCAGCCAGTGATCGGCATCGAGGGCAGTGAAGCGCAGATCGGCACCCAGCCGCGCCAGAGTGATGGCGCCGCGGCCATCCACGACGACGGTGACCTTGGGGCCGAGGCGGCGGGCGAGCGGGGCAGCTTCGCGGCGGATGGCGGTTGCAAGGGGGCGCGGATCGGCGTGTTCGGTGGGATCAAGGCCGGCAAGGGGCGGGGTTTCCACGACGAGGCCGGTTTCGATGGGCAGGAACGCTTCGATGGCCTCGGCGAACAGAGGGGCGGACTGCTCGGAGAGGCCCCGCACCTGCAGATTGCCGCGGGCGGTGATCTCGAGCTGGCCATTGCCGTGCCGGGCGGCGAGTTCGGCAATGCGGACCAGCTGGGCCGGACTGACACGCCGCTCAGGCAGGCGCAGGCGCGCGAGGAGCCCGTCGCCGGTCGCCATGGGCTGGCGCAGGCTGGGGCAGGCACCGCGGCGCGCGGGCGCTTGAGGGTCAGTGATGGGCAGCAGCTGGAGCAAGTTCGGGCTTCGTGTTGCGTGAAGCCCTGTCCTTATACGATCCCTCGGGCGGCACAAAGCGCTCTATGGTTCGCGTTGTCGCAGCAGGTAGATATCCATGATCCAGCCATGGCGCGCGCGGGCGGCCTGGCGCGTCTCGAGGATGGTGTCGCGCACATCCCCAAGGCGGCCGGCAATGGTGAGCTGGTCGGGGGTGCCGAGATAGGCGCCCCAGAAGATCTCGAGCTCCGGATCGGCATGGATAAAGGCGGTTTGCCCGTCGAGCATGACGACGCTGTCGTTCTGAAGGCCCGATTCGGCGAGGCGGCGGCCGGTGGTGATCTGGACGGGCTCGCCGATGCGATTAAGGGCAATGGCATGGGCTGAGGTCAGCGCCTGGATGGAGGTGATGCCGGGGATGACTTCGACCTGGAAGGTTTCCGGCTGGGGCAATTGCGCGATGATGCGCAGGGTGCTGTCGTAGAGCCCCGGATCACCCCAAACGAGAAAGGCGCAGGCGCCGCCATCGGGCACATGGGTGGCGATGAGCTCGGCGAAGATGCCGGCGAGCGTGGCGTGCCATTCCGCCACGGTCTGCCCGTAATCGGAGCCGTTGCGGCGGGTGGGGACGCGATAGGGCACAAGATTGGGCTGCTCGAGATAGCGCTCGCAGATCTCGCGTCTGACCTGCGCGAGTTCGGCCTTGTCCTCGCCCTTGTCGGGGATGAAGAGGGTACCGGCGCGCTGAAGGGCGTTGATGGCCTGCACGGTCAGGTGCTCGGGATTGCCGGTGCCGATGCCCACAAGGATGATGGTTTTCACGCGCGTTCTCCTGGCTGTGGGGGAGATGGCATGAAGGGGCGGGGCGAACAAGCCACCGCGTCCGTGCGGCTGGGGAACGGGGCTTGACCTTCCCATGTTGGAACGCCGCATAGCTCGTGCCCCGATCAATCAGGAGGTTTGAAAATGAAGTGTCTGGCTCTTTCCCTGTGCGTGGCTGCGGCCTTGAGCCTGCCGGTGGCGGCGCAGGATCATGCCGGCCATGCCATGGCCGGCGGCGACAGCCCGGCAACCGAGGCCTTCAAGGCGGCCAATATGCGCATGCACGAAGCCATGGACCTCGACTATAGCGGCGACGCGGATGTGGATTTCGTGCGCGGCATGATCCCGCATCACCAAAGCGCGGTGGAAATGGCGCAGATCGTGCTCGAGCATGGCAGCGATCCCGAGATCAAGGCGCTCGCCGAAAAGATCATCGCCGACCAGGAAGGCGAGATCGCCCAGATGCAGGAATGGCTGGCCAAACACGGCCACTAAGGAAAGAGGGCCACGCTCAAAAAGGAGTGTGGCCCTTCGGGTTTATGCCGGCTCGGGCGTGTAGCCGGCTTCGCGGATGGCGGCTTCCGCCTTGGCGCGGTCGCCGGTGAAGCTGACGCGGTGGGTGTCGAGATCAACGGCGATCTCGGCGCCGGGCAGCGCTTCCTCGAGCGCCTTGCGCACGGTGCCCACGCAATGGGCGCAACTCATATCCTCGACGCGCAGAGTGGTTGTTTGGCTCACTTCAATGTCCTTTCACGGGTTGCGGCCCGGCCAGATCATCCAGGATCGGGCAATTGGGCCGGTCGTCGCCGCCGCAGCAGTGAACGAGATGCTTGAGCGTCCCGACCATGCCCTGCAGTTCGGCAATCTTGGTTTCGAGGTCGGCGATATGGGCCGAGGCGACCGCCTTGACCTCGGCACTAGCGCGGCTCTTGTCCTGCCAGAGGCTGAGAAGGCGACTGGTTTCCTCGACGGAAAAGCCCAGGGTGCGGGCCCGCTTGATGAAGCGCAGCACATGCACCTGATCGGGGTCATAAACGCGGTAATTGCTGTCAGTGCGCCCGGGCGGCTCGATCAAGCCGATGGATTCGTAGTAGCGGATCATCTTGGCCGAAACGCCCGAGGCCTGGGCGGCTTCCCCGATATTCATGGGTTTGCTCCTTGCAGGGTTGCGGGGCGCACCGTGCGCAGCCGCTGGGCGTTGCCGACCACGAACACGCTCGAAAGGGCCATGGCACCCGCCCCGATCATGGGGGACAGGAGGATGCCGAAGCCGGGATAGAGCACGCCCGCCGCCACCGGGATCAGGATGACATTGTAGGCAAAGGCCCAAAAGAGGTTCTCGGCGATGTTGCGCATGGTGGCCCGACTAATGGTGAGCGCGTTAAGAACGCCCTTGAGGTCACCGCCCAGGAGAACGACATCGGCACTTTCGATGGCGACATCGGTGCCCGTGCCCACAGCAATGCCGATATCGGCGGCGGCCAGCGCGGGCGCATCATTGATGCCATCGCCCACAAAGGCGATCTTGCCTCCGCCGCGGCGCAGCGAATTGATGGCCTCGACCTTGCCGGCGGGCAGGATTTGGGCGCGCACTTCATCGATCCCGAGCTGGTCGGCAATGGCCTGGGCCGTGCGCTGGTTGTCGCCCGAGATCATGGCGGTGCGAATGCCT
>JAQSXP010000259.1 GCA_029256605.1 Devosia sp.
GCGCAAAAGATGCAGCCATTATGGCGGGAGGTTGCCGTGGCGGACAATTCCCGTTCCGCGCGCGGCAAGCCGCCATTGGGATTATAAAAGATGTCCTTGTCGGCTTTGGTGCGGGCGCCCAGCACCTCGGGGTCATGGGCGAGCAGCATGAAGTAGGAGGACTTGGCGCGCGAGGCATCGACAAGGCCCGCCCAATGGCGGTCGGTGAGGGCGGCCTCATCGAGCGGCCCGAGCCATGGGGCCCAGCCCAGCTCGTCCTGGGTGAAGGTGTTGACGGCGGCAGGTTGGGCAGTGGGTTCGGTGATCTGGCTCATGGCAGCCTCAAGGGTTGGAGCCGGCCGCAACGGCCGCGGTGAAACTGGTGATGGTGGTGTCATTGGCCGGCTCGATTGCGGCGGCACCGGCCAGCGCCGACAGCCCTTCGACGAGTCGCAGCTGGAAGGCGAGATAGGAAACCAGCTGCGACAAGGTCACGATCCCAGCCGTGCTCCAGCCGGCGGCGAGGAGGGCCTGCAGCGCTTCCTTGCTGGAATCGCGGGGGCGGAACACCAGAAGATGGGCATGGTCGAGTGCCGCGGCGAGCCGTTCGCCGAGCAGGCGGCGGACCTCAGGCGAGACGGCGAAATGGAGCCCGACCTTGTTTTCGCCGGACAGGGGCCCAGCCGGGTAGATGCCATAGGGCCCGGTGGTCGCGCCGCGCTCGACCTCGTTGTTGATTGCCGCGGCGATGGCGGGGCCTCCATCGAGCTGGGTGAGCTTATGGGCGTAGTGGTCGGCCAGCACCGGCTGGCCTTGCAGGCCCGACACAAAGCTGGCGACGGCGAAGCGCTCAAGCAGCGATACCTGGCTGGCATCGGCCGGCTCGAACAGGGCGAGATAGGCCTGCTGGACATTGTCCCGGGCCACTTCGCGGTGCCGCCGCAGGGCGTCGAGATGGGAGCCCGGGATAATGGACAGCACCTGGTCGATCAGGTCCGGCGCGGGGTTGCTCATGGTGTTCTCCTCGAAAAGGGTCAGCGGGCAATGGCAATGCGGGGCGCTGCCTGGGGTTCGGCACGCCAGCCGAGGGCGGGCGCCACCACCTCGGCGGTGAGTTCAAGCGAGCGCAGGATCAGAGGATGAGGGGGATCGACCGAGTGCACCTGGAAGGAAATATCGGTGGCGTGATCGAGCACCGGGTCCTGGGCCAGGCTATCGATCACCTCGGCAGTATTGCCGACATGGGTGTCAAATGCGCGAATCAGTTCGGGAAGCGTTTGGCCGGGCTGGGCGTGGCCCGAGGCCACAAACCGTTCGGCAATGCGCCGCAGCCCGATATCGGCCCATTCCAGAGCCGTGGCCTGCTCATCGGCAACAAACAAGGTGCGTGAGGCCAGGATGCGCGGCTCAGCGCCAGGAGGCAGGGCCGCAAGATAGGCATCGATGATCGGCTGCTGCAGCTCGGCGAGGCTCGCTTCGGGATTGTCCTTGGGCCGCGGCTGGGTGCGCGACAGCATGAGCCCATCGCCTGCGGCGCCAGCCCGCTGCCCGCCCTCGACCGAGAAGGTTGCCTGCCAGATGCGCCCGGCCAGCGAGCCGCCGCCGGGGTAAAGCTGGTTGCCGCCCTCCAGTGCCTCGCCGGCCAGCGCCTTGCGCAACAAGATGAGGTTGGCGCCATGCACCGGGCCGCGCTGGGCGCTGTCGAGGCCAAAGGGCGCAAAGGAGCTTGGGGTTCCGCCGCTGCCGACCCCAAGCTCGAGCCGCCCACCGCTGAGGAGGTCCAGCACCGCGGCGTCTTCGGCGACGCGGATCGGCGCTTCCAGCGGCAGCGTGATGATGCCGGTGCCCAGGCGGATGCGGCTGGTGTGGGCGGCGACATGGGTCAGGAACACGAAAGGCGAGGGCAGGCCCCCCTCATCATGGCTGAAATGATGCTGAGCGACCCAGGCCGAGTCAAAGCCGTGGCGTTCCGCCGTCTGGATCTGCTCAGTGGCCAGGCGATAGCGTTCGGAAGGCGGTGCATCGTCGAGAAGTCGGGAGAAAAAGCCCAGACGTTTGATTTTGCTCATTCTGCAGCTCGCTTGTAGAGGGGGGAAAAGGAACTGGACGGGGCCAGGCCGCGGCCCGGGATCGCGGCAAGGAGGTCGCGGGTGTAAGCGGCCCGGGGATGGGCGAAGACATCGCGGACGGCGCCGCTTTCCACGGCGCGGCCGGCCTGCATCACCGTCACCGAGTGGGCGATCTGGCGCACCACCGCGAGATCGTGAGTGACGAACAGATACGTCAGGCCGAACTGCTCCTGCAGCTCTTCGAGGAGGCGCAGGATCTGGGCCTGCACAGTGACGTCGAGAGCCGACACGGCTTCATCGAGCACGAGGATACGCGGCTGCAGGATCAGCGCCCGGGCAATAGCCACACGCTGGCGCTGCCCCCCGGAAAGGGCCCGGGCGGTGCGGCCGATACTGTCGGCGGGCAGGCCGACCCGTTCGAGCATGCCTTCGACGCGCTCGATGCGCTCGCTCTTGCTGACCCGCTCGAAGTTGCGCAACGGCTCGCCGATAATCTCGCCGATGGTTTGGCGTGGATCGAGTGAGGCGAACGGGTTCTGGTACACCAGCTGGACGTCCCGGCGGAACTGGCGCAACGCTTCGCCACTCAGGTCGGACAGGTTGGTGCCGCCGATCTCGATTTGTCCGGCGGTGGGGCGCTGCAGGCCAACGACACAGCGCGCCGTGGTTGTCTTGCCCGAGCCGGATTCGCCCACCAAGGCATGGGTGGTGCCAGCCGCGATGCTGAAGGAAAGGCCGTCGACGGCGAGGAAGGGCCGCCCGCCGATGTTGAATTGCTGCCGCAAACCCTCAACGGCCAGCAGCGCCGGCGCAAGGCTGGGGGCCGAACGGGGGTGGGCCGGGCGCAGCGAAGGAGCGTCGCCGAGGAGTTGCCTTGCATAGGCGCTTTGCGGGCTGGCCAGCAGGGACCTCGCGGGGCCCTGCTCCTGCACGATGCCGCCCTGGAGGACGACGATGTGATCGGCGCGATCGGCCGCCACGCCGAGATCGTGGGTGACGAGGAGGACGCTGGTGCCGGTTTCCTGGCGCAGTTCGTCGAGCAGATCGAGGATGCGGCGCTGCACCGTGACGTCGAGCGCACTGGTCGGTTCATCGGCGATGATCAGCGCGGGGCGCAGTGCCACGGCCATCGCGATCAGGACCCGCTGCTTCATCCCGCCCGAGAGTTCGTGCGGATATTGGTGGACCCGCAACGCCGGCTCGCTGAGGCCGACCCGCGTCAGCAGTTCGATGACGCGCTCCTGGCGTTCCCGGCGGTCGCGCATGCCATGGAGCTTGAGGATTTCGCCGACCTGCGCGCCGATGGTGCGCACCGGGTTGAGCGAGGTGCCGGGGTCCTGGGGCACCAGACTCATCACCTTGCCGCGAATGGCATGGAGCCGCCGCCCCGACCAATTGCTGATCTCGGTGCCGTTGAGGCGGATGGAGCCGGCATCGATCCGACCATTGTCGGGCAAGAGGCCAATTACGGCCTGCGCGGTCGTGGTCTTGCCCGAGCCCGATTCTCCGGCTGTGCAGCGTCAGCGACAGGTTCTGGACCACGCGGCGCCAGCCATTGGCGAGCCGATAGGAGAGATTGAGTCCTTCGACGCTGAGCACTGGCGTTTCGTGCTGTCCCGCAAAGCTGATCGTGGTCATGGCGTCCTCTGCAGCGACTGGCTGATGCGATTGGCGGCAAGCACGACCAGGATCACCGCAAGGCCGGGAAAGGTGGTGAGCCACCAGGAGGTCGTGAGATATTTGCGGCCCTCGGAAATCAGCAGGCCCCATTCAGGGGTGGGCGGGGGTGCGCCATAGCCGAGAAAGCCGAGCGTCGAAATCGCGAGGATGGCGCTGCCGAACTGAAGCGCGGCATAGGCAATCACCGTACCCATGGCATTGGGGAGGACATGGCGCCACAACACGCTCCAGAACCGGCC
>JAQSXP010000260.1 GCA_029256605.1 Devosia sp.
TGGCTCGGCGTTCACGGCAAACTAGCCGAGCCGATGGGCCCTGACCAGCACTGACATTGCCCACTTCGCCCGCTTAAAGGGTGGCGAATGCCTTGGTTGCGGTCTCGCTATTGCGGCGGGCGCGATTGCTGGCATGGCGGGCCAATTGCGCGGCACCCGAATGAAACTGAGAAAAGGTGATGCTCTGCCGATCGGCGGTGGCGATGGTAATGCCGCGCCAATTGGGCTGCACCGAGCGCACATCGGACCAAGCGATGGTGGTTTCCCGGCCGAAAGCGGAGCGATGTTCGAGGCGCGAATTGTTCCAGCGCAGCTTGGTGAAGAGCCCGCCAATGCCGATGCCAAAGGCCCCTGCCCCCAGCAATACCGAGGCCGAGAAGGCTGCAATCATCTGGGTCGGGTTAACGGCCTTGGTGCTGCCGATCACGATCACGGCCGACATCAGAACGACCGAAAGGGCAGCCGCGCCATAGCAGGCAAAATATTCCACCATGGCCGGGCGCAACTCGGACCAGCCATCGACCTCGATCGCTTCCTCGTCCTGCAACAGGCGAAGGGCTAGGAACGCAGCATAGCCGAAAGCTACGACGCCGGCGGCGCGGGCCAGCGGCAGGGCGGCGGTAGCGGGAACGTGCTTGAGCACCAGAAGGAAAATAATAACGACAAGTGGCACAGCCACTTCCTGCCAGCGCAAGGGCACAATTGCTCTCCAAAATCTGCGTCGCCAAACAGCGGCGGCGAACGAGTTTGAAACTAGCAAGTCACGCGCGCAAGACCATTAACAAAGTCGCGATGCAAAAAGGTTCCATCGCGACAAAGATATTTTTACCACAAAGCCAAATGCCGCTGCCGCACGTCAGGCACGCGACAGCAGAGCACAAAACGTGAGCTAAGTCAGCAATTTAAGACCGGCTATGCCCGCGATGATGAGACCGATACAGCCCAGCCGGGCAGCCGTGGCTGGGTCACCGAACAACACCATGCCCAGGATGACGGTGCCAACCGTGCCGATTCCGGTCCAGATGGCATAACCCGTGCCAACCGGCAGATCGCGCAGGGCAAGGCCGAGGAGCACGACGCTCGCGATCATCGCGGCGACGGTCAAGGTGGTGGGAACGATGCGGGTAAAGCCTTCCGAATATTTAAGGCCAATGGCCCATGCGACTTCGAAAAGACCAGCGATAAACAGATAGAACCAGGCCAAGGACTGCTCCTGCGCTTGGCGGGTCGTCCCGTCCAGAAAAAGGGGAAAAGCGCGAGGGTCGTCCCCCGCACCCCTGTCTTTTAATTGACCCGCGCGCCGCTGGGAAGCCCCTGATCAACCGGACTGGACGGCGCGCCCACCGCGGCGCTGCTAGCATCGCCTTCGGCCTTGAGCTCGGCTTCGCCTTCACGCCGCAAGGTGTTGGCAAGCGGCAGCTCTTCGAGAAGGAAATTGAGGGCAAACGCGAGGAGCGCCGCCGCGGCGGCCGTGAAGAACACGGGGTGGAGCGCATTGGCAAAGCCTTCCAGCACCTGCTGGCGGATTTCGGGGGGCAAGGCTGCGACGGCCTGGGCGTTGAAGGCCGACGTGTTGCCCCCTTCGGGCAGAGCATCGCCAAGCTCGCGGGCGAGGTTGGCGGCAAAGATCGCGCCGAACACCGACACGCCGATGGAGCCGCCGATCTGGCGGAACAGGGTGGCCCCCGCAGTCGCCACACCCACCAGATGCCGGGGCGCAGCGTTCTGGATGGCGGTGACGGCGACGCTGTTGACCGGGCCGATGCCGATCCCGACGATGAACATGTAAAGCGCGATCTGCCCGTCGGGCGTGTTGAGATCCATACCCGCCAGGAGCAGCAAGCCCAGGGTGAGGAGCGCTGTCGAGACGGTGGGCAGGATCTTGTAGCGGCCAGTGCGGCTCATGAAAAAGCCAGCGAAAGTCGAGGCGCCGATCAGCCCGATCATCATCGGCACGAGCTGCATCGCCGAGGCGGACGGCGTGGTGCCGCGCGCGGTTTGCAGGAACAGCGGCAGGAAGGTGATGGAGCCGAACATCGCCATCCCAACGAGAAACGAGACGCTGTTGGAGACGAGAAAGGTATTGTTGCGGAACAAGCTAAGCGGCAGCACCGGTTCGGCCGCGCGCTGTTCATTGAAGACGAAAGCGAGGAGCAGAACCACCGCGGCAATGAGCAGTCCGATGATCTGGACGGAGAACCAGGGGAAGGTCGCACCCCCCAGGCTCGTTGCCAGCACAAAGGACGAGAGACCGGCGCTCAGCAGAATAAAGCCAGCAAAATCAATCTTATGGGAGACGCGATCGGCGCGGGGTTTCAGGGCTACGGCGATCACGCCAAGGGCGAGGAGGCCCAGCGGCAGGTTGATGAGGAAGATCCAGCGCCAGCTCAGATGCTCGACGATGAAGCCGCCCAGGAGCGGGCCGAGCACGGTGGATACGCCAAAAACCGCGCCGAAAATGCCCTGGATCTTGCCGCGCTGGCGGGGCGGGATGACGTCGGCGACCACCGCCATGGCGACGACCATGAGGCCGCCGCCGCCCAATCCCTGGATGGCGCGGGCGATGATGAGGAAGGTCATGGAAGAGGCCATGGCCGAGAGCGCGGCGCCGCCAAGGAAGATAAGTATCGCTATCTGCAGGACAATTTTGCGGCCGAAGAGATCGCCGAGCTTGCCGTAGATGGGGGCGACTACGGTGGAGGAGAGGAGATAGGCGATCACGACCCAGGTCAGGTGATCAAGCCCGCCAAGCTCGCCCACAATGGTGGGAAGGGCAGTCGAAACAATGGTTTGGCCGAGGGAAGCGAGCAGCAGCGTGACTGCCACGGCGCCGATGATCAGGCGAACCGACTGCGGTTCCGGCTCGCCGGGCGCTGAAGAAGTGGGAGACATGAACGGATCCTGAACGCATTCTGAACGGATGAACGGGCCGCCCTTGTGGCTCCGCCCGGGCATGGATATATCTGCCCCGAGCATATGCATGTCAACAGCACGCAATTGCGCGCAGCATGCAACCAAGAGGCAGAAGATGGGCTCTCAGTCCCCCAATGATCAGGTCAACCTTTTGTTGCAAGGCGCCGGCCTGTCGCCCACCACGGTGGCGGCGGCGCTGAGCATCGATGCGGTGCTGCAGAACTGGCGGCGGCGGGTGGCCAAGCGCGAACTGGGGCACCGCGCTCTGGCCGATCTCAAGATCGCGCTCGACCTCGCGCAATTCGATGTGCTGGTCGCCATCGATGCGCCGGTCAACGAGTTCGGAGCCGCCACGGCCGGCGAAACCATGGTGTCGACCGTCGCCGAACGGCTGGGGATCGACCCCTCACGCGCCAGCCGGATTGTCGGGGACATGGTGGACAAGGGCTATGCAAGGCGCGCGGTAAGCCAGGCCGATGCGCGGCGCTCGATCATCGAGCTGACCGATGCGGGCCGGGCCGTGCTCGACGCCGTGCGCGCCTATAAATTCCTGATCCTCGGGGATTTTCTCAGCGGCTGGTCGAGCGAGGAGCTCGAAACCTTCCTGCCCCTGCTGCAGCGCTTCGGGC
>JAQSXP010000261.1 GCA_029256605.1 Devosia sp.
TTATCTCGAAACCGCCGAAAAGAACCGGCTCAACATCAACGACGAACCACCCCTGACCGTGGAGCGCTTCGAGCGCATTTTGCCCTATGCCATTGCGCTCGAGGTGGAAAAGCCGTGGTCCGAGCACTTCGAGGCGGAACTGGCGCGCCATGCCGTTGCTGGCGCCGAACACGGCTACGCGCCGCTCTGGTATGCGCGTGGGGGGAGCTTTTCCTCAGGGAGCCTGTCTCGTGCGGTGGCTGCGGCGTCCTCGGGCATGGCGGCGGCCATGGTGGCGGCCCAGCCGGTACAGGCCAGTTCCACCGGCTCGGGAGGAGGCGGCTTTTCGGGCGGTGGCGGTGGTGGCGGCGGCGGTGGCGGCTGGTAGGGCCCCCACAGCAGCCAACTGCGCCAACTGCATGGACAACCCCGCGCCCCCGCGCTAATCACCCTTTGCCTGCAAACACCCCGGTTTATTCATGCCCGATCTGCTGCTCGAACTGTTCTCCGAGGAAATTCCTGAGGGTGCCAAGGCCTTTGTGACGCCGCGGCGCCTGGCGCTGACCGTGTCGGGCATTCCCCCGCGCTCACCCGATACGCACGAGGACAAGAAGGGCCCCAAGGTCGGCGCGCCCCAGCCGGCGATCGATGGCTTTCTGCGCTCGGCCGGCTTGAGCTCGATCGACCAGGCCAAGATCGAGAGCGATCCGAAAAAGGGCGAGTTCTATGTCGCCCATATCCACAAGCCTGGTGCGGAAGCGGCGACGCTCCTCTCGACCCTCCTGCCGCGCGTGATCGCCGATTTTTCCTGGCCCAAATCGATGCGCTGGGGTTCGGGCGATACCAATTGGGTGCGCCCGCTGCGCGCCATTACCGCGACTTTTGGCACCGACAATGACGAGCCGGTCGTGATACCCTTCGAAGCTGCGGGGCTGCAATCGGGGCAGACCACTTATGGGCACCGGTTCCTCGCGCCCGGCGCGATCCGCGTGCGGCGCTTCGAGGATTATTTGATGGGTCTGGAGCGCGCCAAGGTGGTGCTCGACCTGGATCGACGCAAGGACATCATCCGCAGCGATGCCGAGCATCTCGCTTTTGCGCAGGGTTTGTCGGTGATCGGCGATGAAGGCCTGCTCGAGGAAGTCGCGGGGCTGGTGGAATGGCCCGTGGTGATGATGGGCGCGTTCGATCCCGCGTTCCTGGAATTGCCCGAAGAGGTGATCATCGCCACTATCCGTGCCAACCAGAAATGCTTCTGCCTGCGCGATGGCTCGGGACGACTGGCTCCTTACTTCATCATCACCGCCAACACCGTGGCGATCGATGGTGGTGCGGCCATTATCGCGGGCAATGAGCGCGTTATTCGTGCGCGCCTGTCGGATGCCAAGTTCTTCTATGAAAATGATCTGGCGACCCCGCTCGAGCATGGCCTGCCCAAGCTCGAGGACACCGTGTTCCACGCCAAGCTCGGCACCCAGTTTGCCCGCGTCGAGCGCCTGGTGAAGCTGGCCGGGCAGATCGCCCCGCAAGTGGGCGCCGATCCCGAACGCGCCAAGCGCGCCGCCATGCTGGCCAAGGCGGACCTGACCACCGGCATGGTCGGCGAGTTCCCCGAACTGCAGGGCCTGATGGGCCGCTATTATGCGCAAGCGCAGGGCGAGCCGGCCGATATCGCCAATGCGATCGAGCAGCACTACAAGCCCGTAGGGCCGACCGACCAGGTGCCGACCGATCCCGTGGCGATTGCCGTGGCGCTGGCTGACAAGCTGGACCTGTTGACCGAATTCTGGCGCATCAACGAAAAGCCGACCGGTTCGCGCGATCCGTTCGCGCTGCGCCGTGCGGCCTTGGGCGTGATCCGCATTATCACCGAAAACGGCTTGCGCTTTCCCCTCCTGGTGGAGCCGGACCTGCTGGCCTTCTTCCATGATCGGCTCAAGGTGTCGCTGCGCGATGCGGGTGCGCGCCACGACCTGATCGATGCGGTGCTGTCGCCCGAGAGCAACGATATCCTCCAGATCACCCAGCGCGCCGAAGCGCTTTCGAGCCTCCTGTCCTCGCCCGACGGCATCAACCTGCTGGCCGGCTATCGCCGCGCGGCCAATATCCTTGCCGCCGAGGAAAAGAAGTTCGCGTTGACCTATGATGGCGAGGTCAAGCCCGAGCTGTTGCAGTTGCCCGAGGAAACCGCGCTGGCCGCGGCGGTCACGACGGTGCAGCCGGCAGTGGCCGCCCGGGTGGCGGAGGATGATTTTACCGGCGCAATGGGCGATCTTGCCGCCTTGCGCGCACCAGTGGACGCGTTCTTTGAAGCGGTTCTGGTCAACGATCCCGATCCCGCCACGCGCATCAATCGCCTTAACCTCCTGGGCCGGCTGCGTCAGACCATGCATCTGGTTGCCGATTTCTCCAAGATCGCCGGCTAGCGCAAATGGAACCGCCGGGGGCTCCCCGGCCGTTGTCCCTTCCTGACTTGAGTGCGGCAGGGAATAATTATGAGCGTTGGTTTATTGGCGTTGCTGGACGATGTCGCCGGCCTGGTAAAGGTCGCGGCAGCGTCTCTCGATGATGTCGCCGGGCAAGCGGCCAAGGCCGGCGCCAAAGCCGCTGGGGCGGTGATCGACGACGCCGCCGTGACGCCCAATTATGTGCACGGCTTCACTGCCGATCGAGAAATCCCCATCATTGGCAAGATTGCGCTGGGTTCGGTCAAGAACAAGCTGATCTTCCTGTTGCCGGCGGCACTACTGCTGTCGTTTTTCGCGCCATGGGTGATCACGCCTTTGCTGATGATCGGCGGCGCCTATCTTTGCTACGAGGGCGCCGAAAAGGTCTTTCACGCCCTTCTGCCGCACCAGGCCGAGGCGCATGAGGCCGCTTTGGTGCCCGTTACCATTACCGCCCAGGCGCTTGAAGACGAAAAGGTCGGCAGCGCCATCAAGACCGACTTCATCCTCTCGGCCGAGATCATGACCATCGCGCTGGCCAACATCCCCGTCGAAAACGTCATCACTCAGGCTCTGGTGCTCGGCCTAGTGGGGTTGGGCATCACCGCCCTCGTGTATGGTGCCGTGGCGCTGATCGTCAAAGCCGATGATTTCGGACTGTTGTTGGCCAAGAATGGCCGCACCGGTGCCGGGCGCGCCTTTGGGCGAGGGCTCGTGACCGGCATGCCCGGCTTCATGCGGGTACTCAGCGTGGTGGGCACCGCGGCCATGACCTGGGTGGGCGGCAGCATCGTAGCCCATGGGCTATACGAATTTGGCTGGGATCTGCCCGAACACATCATCGAAGGGGCGGCTCACTGGGCCGAGCAGACCTTCAGCTCATTTGCCAGCATTGCCGGCTGGTTCGCTACCGCCGTAGTGGACTTCGGCTTTGGGCTGCTGCTGGGTGCGCTTTTGATCCCCGTCGCGAGCCATGTGGTTGCCCCGCTTTGGCATGTGATCAAGCGGTTGCTGCCCAAGCGCGCCGCTAAACCGGTGGCGTAAAGGCGGCCCGCTTGGTCTTGAAGGGCGCCATGCCCTCATTGGCGAGCTGGTCGGCCCGCTCGTTGAGATCGTGCCCGGCATGGCCCTTGACCCAGTGCCATGAGATGGTGTGGCGCTTGGTGGCTTCGTCCAGCGCCTGCCAGAGCTCAAGATTTTTTACCGGCTTCTTGTCCGCGGTCTTCCAGCCATTGCGCTTCCAGCCCTTCATCCAGCTTTGCACGCCGTTTTTTACATATTGGCTGTCGGTATGCAGCTCGACAGTGCAGGGTCGGGTCAAGGCATTGAGCGCCTCGATGGCAGCGGTCAGCTCCATCTTGTTGTTGGTCGTCAGGGCTTCCCCCCCGCACAATTCCTTGCGCTTGTCGCCGTATTGGAGAATGGCGCCCCAGCCGCC
>JAQSXP010000262.1 GCA_029256605.1 Devosia sp.
TAAGCGGCGTGGGTCATCGGGCCGCTCCGATCCAGACGAGGGCACTGGGAAAGGTCCGGATCATTGCTCGCTCAGCAGCTGCTGGATGGCCGAAACCAGATCCTCGCGCTTGATTTCGAACTGGCCGGGGCGGGCGGCTTTCCATTCGGCATTGTCGGTGATGGCGGCAGCGGCCTGCTTGCCGGCCACCAGATCCTTGACCTGCAAAATGCCCTGTTCGCGCTCCAGCGAGCCTTCGATGATCACGGCAGGAGAATTGCGCTTGTCGGCATAGGCAACCTGCTTGCCAAAATTCTTGGTGTTGCCGAGGAACATTTCGGCGCGGATGCCAGCAGCGCGCAGCTCGGACACCATCGCGGCATAGCCGGCAGTCTGGTCCTTGTCCATCACCAGCACGACCACGGGGCCGACCGGCTCAGAAGATTTGAGATTGCCGGTGAGCTTGAGCGCGTTGGCAAGGCGCGACACACCAACCGAAAAGCCAGTGGCAGGAACAGGTTCGCGCCGGAAGCGGGAAACCAGGCCATCATAGCGCCCGCCACCCCCGACGGAACCGAAGACCACGTCCTGGCCCTTTTCGTTTTGCACCTTGAAGGTCAGCTCGATCTCAAAGACCGGGCCGGTATAGTATTCAAGGCCGCGCACGACCGAAGGGTCGAGCACGACGCGACCGCCAAAGCCGGCGGCGCTCACCAGGCCAAATATCGCCGCAAGTTCCTGCACGCCCTCAAGCCCGGTGGCCGAGCCGCCGATAAGGCCGGCAAGGGTGTTGATGGTGGCGATCACATGAGCATTGCTGCCCTTTTCGACGCCCGCCGCTGGGGTGCCGCTTTCGAGATAGCCCAAGATGGGCTCGATCTGTTCGGCCGACAGGCCCGCGCCCTTGGTGAAATCGCCGCTTTCATCCTTGCGACCGGCGCCCAGCAGCAGCTTGACGCCATCGATGCCGAACTTGTCGAGCTTGTCGATGGCCCGCAGCACGATAAGCTTTTGCTCTTCGGTGCCGACGCCGGCGGTCGCCAGCACGCCATCGAGCACCTTGCGGTTGTTGACGCGCACCACATACTGGTTCTGCAGGCCGAGTGCATCCATGACATCGGCCATCATCATGCACATTTCGGCGTCCGCCTCGGGACCGGCGGCCCCAACGGTATCGGCATCGAACTGCATGAACTGGCGGAAGCGGCCGGGACCCGGCTTTTCGTTGCGGAACACATAACCCTGCCGATAGGAGCGATAGGGCTTAGGCAGGGTTTCGAAATTCTCGGCGAAGTGGCGGGCGAGCGGCGCAGTCAAGTCGTAGCGCAGGCTCAGCCACTGCTCGTCATCGTCCTGGAGCGAAAACACGCCGGCATTGGGCCGGTCGGTATCGGGCAGGAATTTGCCGAGGGTTTCGGTGTATTCAAAGAGCGGCGTTTCCACCGGATCAAAGCCATAGCGCTCATAGACCTGGCGGATGGTTTGCACCATGGCATCAACGGCCGCGATCTCACCGGGCGTGCGGTCTTCAAAGCCGCGCGGCAGGCGCGGAGCGATCAGCTTGGCTTTTTGGGTCATTGGGCGGTCCTGGGGCACGCGTCGTCCTTAGCGGATCGGCCAAGGGGTGACAACAGGGGCAGGACAGGTCGTGCCTGCCCTGCCCCTGTGGCTCAGAACCGCGGTGGGGGTGCCGGACCGCCGCCATGGGGATTGATCGACACCTCGCTCCAATGGGCGGGCTCGACCAGCGGGCCCAACCCCACATCTTCGCGCAGATAGCCGGGCAGGTCCGGAGGCAGGCGTGGCCGGCTCCAATAGGCGCGCAGCGCCGCGATCAATACGGGCACGAGCCCACGTTGCTGCACGGCATCGGCGATGGAGTATTCAACGCGCAGCACAATGCTGCGCCCGTCAAACTGATGTGACATGGCTATCCCGGACGCGAAATAGCGCCGGCCTTCTGTTGGATGATGGTGATGGGCGCAATCGTGGCCGCAACCGACCCGATTAGAACGCATCACCGATGTGGAGGTTGAATGTGTCCCGTGGCACGCAGTGCCGGCAGGTCGACTCTAGGACTAACCCTGGTGTCGGAGCTGCATGGAATTCATTCGGCGGCGTACGCGAATGCAAACTGTCATTGCTGAGGCCTCCTGAATGAAGTTGCTGGACCCCGCCCGTCTAGCTCACGCGATCGCGAGGGGCAAGCGGGAATGCGTCAGGTTGTCGCAGAAGATCAGCTTTGTTGCGCCTGAGCAACAACAGGTGTGGGGCGCGCGAGACTGTTGCGCGCCGCTTCCACCTCGGCACGGCAAAAGCAGGTATCCACATGGTCGTTGACGAGCCCCATGGCTTGCATAAAGGCGTAGCAGGTGGTGGGGCCGACAAAGCGGAAACCGCGCTGGCGCAGATCCTTGGACAGAGCACGCGAGGCATCGGTTTGCGCCACCAGGCGCAACGCTTCCCAGCTCAGATCGCTGGGGCGCTGGTCAGCGACCGGCTCGAAGCGCCAGAAATAAGCGGCCAGCGAGCCGAACTCATCAATGAGTTCGAGCGCCCGGCCGGCATTGTTGATGGTGGCGGTGATCTTGCCGCGATGCCGGATGATGCCAGGATCGAGCAGCAGCGTTTCGACATCATCGGCGCTCATGGCCGCCACGCGGGCAATGTCGAAGTTGTGGAACACCTGCCGGAAGCGCTCGCGCTTGCGCAGGATGGTGATCCAGGAAAGCCCGGACTGAAAACCTTCAAGGCAGATCTTTTCAAACAAGCGCCGGTCATCGGTGACGGGGCGGCCCCATTCGGCATCATGGTAGTGCCGGTACAGCGGATCATCGCCCGCCCATGGACAGCGGCTGAACTCGCGCGAGGTTTCAAGCATGATTGTCACAATGATGCGGATCGATTTTAGCCAAAGCGAATTATGGCAACTTGGTGGCCCTTAACAATCTCGGTGTATCAGATTTGGGGTAATTAGTCGCCATTCCGGCGGGAAGAAACGAATTGGAGCTGTTGCTATGGGTTCAACTTGCCTCAAAAGCGCCCTGGCGCTGATGCTGTGCCTGTCGGTGTCGCTGCCGGCGCAGGCGCTTCCCCCCGGCTGGCGCTTCCTGCCACCTCCCGGTGTGGCCGCAAGCGATGCGCAGACCGCGCAGGTGGTCATGGTGCGCTCGAGCAACCGCATTCCGGCGCAGTTCAAGCGCCAGGTGGTGCAGGTGATGACCGATGAGCGCCCCGGCACCATCATCATCGATACGTCGTCGCACTTCTTGTATTACGTGCTCGGGGGCGGCGAGGCGCTGCGCTATGGCATCGGGGTAGCCAAGAGCGGGTTCGAGTGGCGCGGCACCCATCGGATCAGCCGCAAGGCGGAGTGGCCGAGCTGGACGCCGCCGGCGGCCATGCTCAAGCGCCGGCCCGACCTGCCCCGCCATATGGAAGGGGGCATCAACAATCCCCTTGGCGCGCGGGCGCTGTATCTGGGCTCGACGCTTTATCGCATCCACGGCACCAACGAGCCCTGGACCATCGGGCAGAACGTGTCCTCGGGCTGCATCCGCGCTCCGTAATTTCGGCTCCGACGAGCGCGGGGTCTTTGCCGTGATCTTTGGCCTGATGGCCATCGTGCTGGTCGCCATGGGCGGCGCCGTGGTGGATTATGTGACGCTCGAGCAGACGCGCAACCGCGCGCAACTGGCGCTCGATGCCGCAGCGCTGGCGCTGCAGGCCGAGATCTTCAAGGTTCCGATCAACAAGTCCGATATCCAGAACAAGGCGCAGGCGCTGCTGGTCGAGCGCATCGGGGATGCACGGATCACGGCGACCATGGACCCGGTGCAGGCCGACCCGACAAGCGGCACCCTGTCCCTGAGTGCCCATATGTCGGTGCCAACCGCCTTTGTGCAGTTGGTGGGGGTTCCCACGTTGGAAGCGCGGATCGTTTCGGAAGCCACCAGACAGATGCTGGAGCTGGAAGTCGCGATGGTGCTGGATAATTCGGGCTCGATGAGTTCCAACCGGCGCATGGAATATCTCAAGGAGGCGGCGGCCTGCGCCACCAATATCCTGTTCTATGACAAGGTGAACGACGCCTGCGCACCGCTCGACACGCGCAATCCCGCCCAAAACGTCGCTATCAGCATCGTCCCCTTCACCATCATGGTCAATGTAGGCACGCAGTTCAAGGATGCCGCTTGGCTCGACTGGGCCGGCGGGTCAGCGATCGCCAAGCTGAACTTCGACAACGACGATAATGACAGCAATAACTTCACAGGTGTGGTGGACCGCAAAAAGCTGTTCGAGCAGACCGGAGTGCCATGGCGCGGCTGCGTAGAGGCGCGGCGTGCGCCCCATGATACCACCGACGCCGCACCCGACACGCCGCAAACCAAGTTCCTGCCGATGTTCTCGCCCGACACCGAGCGTGGCGGCACCAACGACTATCTGGATGATTTGCTAGGCAGCTGCAGCATCAACCAATGCACCCGGGTCACTGAGGAGACAGGATGCAGCAAGAATTGGCAGGGCCAGCTAAGCTGCAGCAACTCCACCATCCGCTACACCAAGAGTGTGGGCACCAACAACACCGGCCCCACCAGCACTAGCTGCATCGGTTCTGGCTGGACATTGGCACGAGAAAACCAAGTCATCAGCGGCTCGGTTAGGACAACTACCTCGGTGTTCAGCCCACTCAGCAAGCGCGAACTGCGTGAGCGCTTGTGCAAGTACGACGGCACTTCGGTTGTCGATGGCACCAATAGCGGCCCCAATGCGAACTGCCCCGAAGTGTCCATCCTGCCGCTGACCCGTTCGGTTGGGGATGTTCAAGCGCGTATCCGCGCCATGCGGGCGAACGGAAACACCAACATCCAGCAGGGAGCAATGTGGGGAGTGCATGCGCTTTCGCCCAGCGAGCCACTGACCCAGGGTCTGGTCAACACCAATGCGGCGGTGTCCAAGAACCTCATCATCATGACCGACGGCTTCAACGAGCCAGCCAGCGCAACTTCCTATTTCTCGTGGGGCTTTGCGCGGGATGGTCGCTTGGCGGATACCGATGGCATCATCGGCAACGAGAACGAGACCAACGTAACCAGCGGGTCCGCCATGACCGCGGCCATGGACCGGAAAACCGTAGCGACCTGCGCCACCGCCAAGGCGGCCGACATCAAGGTCTTCACCATCGGGCTCAGTTCCCCCAATGCCCAGGCCACCAAAGTGCTGCAGGATTGCTCGTCGGGGGAAGGCTATGCCTATTTCCCCAAAAGCCCCGCCGAACTTAAGGACGTGTTCCGCCGTATTGCCGCGCAGCTGGCGCAGTTGCGGTTGGCCAAGTAACGGCTCAGCGAAAAAGCCTCGCTCAAGGAGCGAGGCACTGGCGACGACTAGGTTGTGGGATGAACGGCCTAGAAGCGGTAGGCCAGGCCCAGGGCGCCGAGATGGCTGGCGTCGTCGCTCGAGAGATCCGTGCGGTATTCGTAGTGCCCGCGTACAGAAAGATTGGCTGACAGCGCCAGCTCGGCGCCGCCACCGAGGCCGGCAAAGCCTGAAGTGTCGGAATTGGTGCCGAGATCGGC
>JAQSXP010000263.1 GCA_029256605.1 Devosia sp.
CGCCGGTATTGGTGCCCTGCTGGTCAAAAGCCATGCTGACGAAGTGCGGCTTATTCCCGGTGGCGGGCAGGAGCAGGGTCGTCGCGGCGGCACCGAAGCGGCGGCGCTGATCGCCGCGTTCGGGGCTGCAGCTTCGGCTTTCCCCGAGCTTTATGCCGCAGCGGACACGTCGGCTCTGGTTAGTCGCCTCGAGAACGGCCTTAACCGAATGGGGGCAGGCGCGGTGGTTTTCGGTGCCGAGCGGATTGGCAGCATCACCAATTTTGCCGTCCCCGGCATGGCAAGCGCCACGGCCATGATGGCGCTGGACCTGATGGGGCTGTCGGTTTCCTCGGGCTCTGCTTGCTCGTCAGGCAAGGTTTCGAGCAGCCACGTATTGGCCGCGATGGGTGTCGCGCCGGAACTCGCGAGTTGCGCCTCAGCCTCGGTTGGAACTCGGGCGCGGCCGAGGTGGACGCTCTGCTCGCGGCCCTGGAAACAATCCTGCAGCGCCATCGGGCAAAGCAGGAACACGCGGCCTGAGGCCGCAAGGAATTGGACGGCTCCCGGCGACCTTGAATCGCGGTGGGGCAAAGGAGAAGCGATATGGCCGACTACGACATCCCGACGCTCAAGGAGAACATCGATCGTGAAACCGTCGATCAGGTGCTCGCGCTCGACGTCGACAAATACAAATATGGTTTTGAGACCGAGATCGAGTCCGTCAAGTCGCCCAAAGGCTTGAGCGAGGACACCGTCCGTTTCATTTCGGCCAAGAAGAACGAGCCCGAATGGATGCTGCAATGGCGTCTGGATGCCTATCAGCGCTGGCTCACCATGACCGAGCCGACCTGGGCCAAGGTGCACTATCCTGAGATCGATCTTCAGGACATGTACTACTACGCGGCGCCAAAATCCTCGCCGGCCCCCAAAAGCCTCGACGAAGTCGACCCGGCACTGATCGCCATGTACGACAAGCTGGGCGTGCCCCTGCGCGAGCGCGAAATCCTCGCTGGCGTCGAGCGGCCCGGCATGGCGGTTGATGCGGTGATCGATTCGGTATCCGTGGTCACCACATTCCGCGAGGAGCTGAGCAAGGTTGGCATCATCTTCTGCTCGATCTCCGAGGCGATCCGCGAATATCCCGAGCTGGTGCAGAAATATATCGGCTCTGTGGTCCCGGTCACGGACAACTACTACGCCACGCTCAACTCGGCCGTTTTCACCGACGGGTCATTCGTCTTCATCCCCAAGGGCGTTCGTTGCCCCATGGAGCTGTCGACCTATTTCCGCATCAACGAGCGCAATACCGGCCAGTTCGAGCGGACGCTGATCATTGCCGAGGCGGATAGCTATGTCAGCTATCTGGAAGGCTGCACGGCGCCGATGCGCGACGAGAACCAGCTGCACGCCGCAGTGGTCGAGCTCGTGGCTTTGGAAAATGCCGAGATCAAGTACTCCACCGTCCAGAACTGGTATCCCGGCGACAAGGATGGCAAGGGCGGCATCTACAACTTCGTCACCAAGCGCGGCGATTGCCGTGGCGACAATTCCAAGATCTCCTGGACGCAGGTGGAAACCGGTTCGGCGATCACCTGGAAGTACCCCAGCTGCATCCTGCGCGGCGACAATTCGCGCGGCGAGTTCTATTCCATCGCCATCTCTAACGGCTACCAGCAGGTCGATAGCGGCACCAAGATGATCCACCTGGGCAAGAACACGTCCAGCCGCATCATCTCCAAGGGTATCGCTGCCGGGTTCTCGGACAACACCTATCGCGGCCAGGTTTCGGCACACGCGAAAGCCAAGAACGCCCGTAACTTCACGCAATGCGACTCCCTGCTGATCGGCGATAAGTGCGGGGCCCATACGGTGCCTTATATCGAAAGCCGCAATGGCACGGCGGTGTTCGAGCATGAAGCCACGACCAGCAAGATCTCCGACGACCAGATGTTCTATTGCCAGCAGCGTGGGCTGTCCGAGGAAGAAGCGGTGGCACTCATCGTCAATGGCTTCGTCCGCGACGTGCTGCAGCATCTGCCCATGGAGTTCATGGTCGAGACCCAGAAGCTGATCTCGATCAGCCTCGAAGGCAGCGTCGGCTAACCATCATTTTCATCCGGGCGGCGCCCAGTGGGCGACCCCGGTTATTTTCGGAGTATCGCAGTGACGACCCCAATTCTTGAAATCCGCAATCTGCACGCCCGTATCGAGGACCGCGAGATCCTCAAAGGCGTCAATCTGGTCATCCCGCCCGGTGAAGTGCATGCCGTCATGGGCCGAAACGGCTCGGGCAAGTCGACGCTGAGCTATGTGCTGGCTGGCCGCGAAGACTACGAGATCACCGAAGGCGAAGTGCTGATCGATGGCGAGGACCTCCTGGCCATGGAGCCGGCCGAACGTGCCGCTGCAGGCCTGTTTCTGGCCTTTCAGTACCCGATCGAAATTCCCGGCGTAGCGACCATGACTTTTCTCAAGGCGGCGCTCAATGCACAGCGCAAGGCGCGCGGCGAAGGGGAGTTGTCGACCCCCGACTTCATGCGTGCAGTGCGCCAGGCCGGCACCGACCTCAACATCGATAGCGAGATGCTCAAGCGCCCGCTCAATGTCGGCTTCTCCGGCGGCGAAAAGAAGCGTGCCGAGGTCCTGCAGATGGCGCTGCTCCAGCCCAAGATGTGCATCCTCGACGAAACTGACTCCGGCCTCGATATCGATGCGCTGCAGGTCGTCTCGAAGGGTGTAAACGCGCTGCGGGCTCCGAACCGCTCCATGCTCGTCATCACCCACTATCAGCGGTTGCTGAACCACATCGTCCCCGATGTCGTGCACGTGTTCTCGGACGGCCGTATCGTGGAAAGCGGCGACAAGGACCTGGCACTCCAGCTCGAAGCCAAGGGCTATGCCGATTTCGATAACGCGGCGGCCTAGATGCGACAGAACCTGCAAATGCGGCTGAGTGCCGCCGAAGAGACTCTAATCGCCCAGCTTAAGGGCGCCGGTGCGGAAGCGGCGGCCGAGCGGATCACTGCGGCTGGCCTGCCGACCCGCCGGGTCGAAAGCTACCACTACACTGATCTTAAGACCCTGTTGCGGTCCGTACCGCCACTAGCTGAGGCTGCAAACGCCGCAGAGGCGCCAGCGCTTCGGATTGCTGGGGCTTATCAGGTTACCATCGTCAACGGTCGCGTGCAGGCCGCTCCGACGGCCCCGGCGGGTGTCGTTGTCGGCAAGTCGGAAGGGGATGTGCTCTCCGCGCGCGACGATGTGCTGGTTCACCTCAACACCGCCCTTGCTCCTGAAAGCCTCAACCTGCATATCGACGGCGAAGTCGAGCAGGTCATCCATATCGATCGGCGTTCCGATGGACCGGCTGCTCATTCCGCCAGTGCGGTGAAGATCTTTGTGGCCGAGAGCGCCAAGGTTACGGTCATCGAGACCTATCTTGGGTCTAACGAAGCTCACATTGGCAATCACGCGACCTTCCTTGCTGTCGGCACCGGGGCCAACGTGACCCACATCACCGTTGACCTGTCGGCCCGCGAGGCGACCCATTTCGCCACCAATCAGTATGAGATTGGGCCAGCCGCGAACCTGCGCACCCTGGCGATCCATTCGGGTGCCGCCTTGTCGCGCACGCAGCTCTTCGCCCGCTTTTCGGGTGAGAACGCCCATGCCGATTTCACCGGCCTAAACCTGGTGGATGACGACAAGCACTGCGACATCACCCTCGACGTGCACCATGCCGTGCCGAACACGACCTCTCAGGAAATGTTCAAGCAGATCGCCCGCGGACGGTCCAAGGCCGTGTTCCAGGGCCGGATCGTCGTGGCCCGCGACGCGCAGAAGACTGACGCCAAGATGATGATG
>JAQSXP010000264.1 GCA_029256605.1 Devosia sp.
GGCCAGGGAAGCGCGCCCTGAGGGATGGCGTGCGCCAAAGCCGCTGCCCGGAAGCAGCACCACGCCGGTTTCGCCGGCGATGCGGAACAGCAGCTCGGTGGGATTTTGCGTCTTCATCACCCAATCGGCGAAGGCATCGTCGTAAAGGGCGCGGGCAGCAGCCTCGAGATCCACCAGCGTATAGTAGTCGACGGCATTGGGATCTTCGTTATGAGGTAGGCCCAGTTCGCGATAAAGCGCCGCTTCGCGCTGCCGGATCACTGTCTTGAGTGCGGTCTTGTAGTTCTCGGCCTGATCCATCAGCCCGAAGAGCGAAAACAGTACCATCTGTACCTGCTGGGGGGTGGATAGACCCGCCGTGTGGTTCAGCGCCACGGTGCGGCTATCGGCAACCAGCCGATCAATAAACTTGATCTTGCGCGGCTCGGGCGTCAGGGAGCCATAGCGCTTGTCGAGTTCGGCCTTGTCCGCCTCCCCGAGATTGGCGATGGCCTTGTCGAAGATGTTGTCCTTGTGGGTGGCGATGACGCCCAGGCGCCAGCCGGTGGCACCGAAATATTTCGAATAGGAATAAACGAGGATCGTGTTCTGGGGACAGATCGCGAACAGAGAACGAAAGTTGTCGGCAAAGGTGCCGTACACATCGTCGGTCAGGATAATGAGGTCGGGCCTTTTCTTGACGATGTCGGCAATCGCCTGCAGGCCCTCATCATTGATCTTGACGGACGGCGGATTGCTTGGGTTGACGAGAAAGAACGCCTTGACGGAAGGGTCTTCGAGCTTGGCGAGTTCGGAGGCCGGATACTGCCACTCCAGCGCCGGATCGGCATGGATTGGCACCTGCACCAGCTCGTAGTCGTTCAGTTCGGGGATTTCGAGATAAGGCGTGAAGATAGGCGCGCCCAAGGCGATCTTGTCGCCGGGCGCGATCAGTTTGTTCTCGCGCATGGAGTTGAAGATATAGGTCATGGCCGCGGTGCCACCTTCGGTGGCGAACAGGTCCACAGCTGAATGGGCGAGATGGGTCGCCCCCATCTCCTTGATGACGTAGTGCAGCGCAATCTGTTCGCTCAGCTTGAGCATGCGATCGGGCACCGGGTAGTTGCTCCCCAGGATGCCCGCCGTCATTTCAGCCAGGAATTCGCTGGCTGAAAAGCCAAGCTGGTCGCGCACATAGGAGACGGCGTGGCCGAGGAACACAACGCCCGGCTTATCCTTGTTGTTGGCCACAAAGGTGTAGAAGCGCCCCTCGAGGCCGTCCTGGCGCACGAGACCCCCCACGCCTTGGGGCATGTAGGAGAAGGACAGCTCGGACTCGGCGATTGCAAACAGCCCAAGCTGGAAAAAGGCGCGGCGGGGCACTGTCGCAAGAAAGTTTGGGTTGCCTCGTCCGGCATTGAGCATCAGCCGGTCCCGATTGCTCGACGCCAATTCGATCAGGCTGTCCTTGAGCTCGAAGGGGCTGAGTTGGGCGTATTTGGAGTAATCGAGATTGGCCATTCTGGTATTCCTTCTCGGGGTTTGACTGGCACCGGGCGCGTCACACAAAGGCGACGATCAGCGGGCCGAGCAGGGTGAGGAAGACGTTGGCGAGGGCGTAGGTGATCGCGAAGGGCACGGTGGGAATGGAGTTGCCGGCTTTGTCGAGCACTTCACCGAAGGCGGGGTTGGCGCTGCGCGAGCCGGAAAGGGCACCGGCGAAGATGGCGGAATTGTCGTAGCGCAGCACATAGCGGCCAAAAGCCATGGTCAGCAAAAGCGGGACCACGGTAACAACGACGCCTATGAGGAAGATCGACAAGCCGCTGGTGGCAATGGTGTCGATTGCCTGCCGGCCCGACTGCAGCCCGATGGCGGCAACAAAGCCGGCCAGGCCCAAATCCTTGAGCAGTTGCGAAGCGGCCGGGGGCATGTTGCCCATGGTCTGGTTGCGGCTGCGGTACCAGCCGAACAACAGCCCGGACAAGAGGGCGCCGCCACCCGAGCCGAGGGTCAGCGGCACACTGCCGATGCGCAGCACCAGAAGGCCGATGAGCAAACCGACGACCAGGCCGGCTCCGTGGTAGACAAAGTCCGTTTTGATGTTGAGGCTGAGCGGCTCGCCGATCTCATTGAAGGCGCGCTTGAGATCCCGGTCCGTACCGTAAAGGGTGATCACATCGCCCGCTTCGACGACGGTCGAGTCATCCATGGGAATGGCGTCGCCCTCGCGCTTGATTGCCAGCACATAGACGCCGTGGCGCAGTTCGTGGGTCGTGATACGTTTGATCTCGCCGATGCTGTGCCCGGTATATCGTGGATTCTTCAACACCACGTCCCGGGTATCCATCACCAGATCCATGCCCGATGAGGATTGCAGTTCGGGCCCAAGCGTGCCGGCGGCGTTGACCATCTGAGCGCGGCGACCCACCACCAGCACAATGTCGCCTGTAGCGAGGATGGTGTCCGGACGAATATCGACCAGCTGGTCGGAGCGCTTGAGGCGTTCAATGCTGATCTGCTCGTTGCCCTCGACCTTCTCGATCTCGCTGATCGACTTGCCACTGCCTTGCTCGATGCGGAACAGGCGCCCCACAAGGCCGGGAACTGCCAATTCCTGGCCCGGCCCGAAGCTGAGGGCACCTTTGAGCCGCTCGGCCTCGGCCTTCATCGCATCGTCGCGCAGACCGCGGCCCATGAAAGCGGGCAGGACGTTGACGCAGATGATGATCGCCCCAAGGGAGCCGAAGATGTAGGTGACCGCATAGCCGATAGCGACATCGGCCTGCTGGCGTTGCAGCTCGTCGGCAGCGAGCCCCATCTTTGACAAGGCGTCCCCGGCCGTGCCGATGATGGCCGATTGGGTCAGCCCGCCAGCCGCGACCCCAGCGGCCATGCCTTTGTCGAGCCCGAACAAACGAGCCATGACAATGACCGTCGCCAAACCGGTGGCAGCCAAGCAGATGGCGAGGACAATTTCCTTGATGGACTCGCGACCAAGCGAGCGGAAGAACCGGGGTCCGCTTTCGAAACCAACCGCATAGATGAACAGGGCGAACAGGATCGACCTTACCCCGCTATCGACCTGTACACCGACCAGGCTGACGACCACTGCCACCAGCAGCGAGCCGGCGACGCCACCAAGCTGGAACTTGCCGAAGTGGATCTTGCCAATCCAGAAGCCCACCGCCAGGGAAAAGAACAGCAAGATTTCGGGCGATTGCCTCAGATGATCCTGTATCCATTGCATGATCGGCACCTCTAGGCGGCATGTCCGCGGTTGACATCAAAGATGGGGCGTCACGGCCACGGCCATGCTGACCACGATGGGCCCCATGAGGGGCAGAAGGACGTTGGAAATTGCGTAGGTGACCGTGTAGCCAATCACCGGAATAGAGTTGCCGGCATTGCTGACCAGCGCTGAAATTGTGGGCGTGCTGCAATGCTGGCCGGCAATAGCACCCAGCAGGATCGGCGCTTCGATCTTGAGCAATGCCTTGCCGATAATCAGCGACGCGAGTGCCGGCAGGGCCGAGACGAGGATGCCCAGGA
>JAQSXP010000012.1 GCA_029256605.1 Devosia sp.
CGCGCTCGACCTGATCATGGGCGAGGATGGCTCGTGCCAGGGCGTGATGGCCTGGAAGCTCGATGACGGCACCATGCACCGCTTCCGCGCCAAGCTCGTGGTCCTGGCGACGGGTGGCTATGGTCGCTCCTATTTCTCGGCGACATCAGCCCATACCTGTACCGGCGACGGCAATGGCATGGTGGCACGCGCCGGCCTGCCGCTCCAGGACATGGAATTCGTGCAGTTCCACCCCACCGGCATCTATGGCGCGGGCGTGCTGATCACCGAAGGCGCGCGAGGCGAAGGCGGGTACCTGACCAATTCGGAAGGCGAGCGCTTCATGGAGCGCTATGCCCCCAATGCCAAGGACCTCGCCTCGCGCGACGTCGTCAGCCGCTGCATGACGCTCGAAATCCGTGAAGGGCGGGGCGTGGGCCCCAAGAAGGACCACATCTTCCTTCATCTCGATCACCTTGATCCCAAAGTGCTCCATGAGCGCCTGCCGGGCATCACCGAATCGGCAAAGATCTTTGCGGGCGTCGACCTGACGCGCGAGCCGATCCCGGTGCTGCCGACCGTGCACTACAATATGGGCGGCATTCCCGCGAACTATCATGGCGAAGTGCTCAACCCGACCGAAAGCGATCCCGATCGCGTCGTTCCCGGCCTGATGGCCGTGGGCGAAGCAGCCTGCGCTTCGGTGCATGGCGCCAACCGGCTCGGCTCCAATTCGCTGACCGATCTTGTGGTGTTCGGCCGCGCCGCCGCGCTGCGGGCCGGCAAGGTGCTCGATCGCAACGCACCCGTTCCCGCGATCAACAAGAGCCAGGACGACAAGATCATGGCGCGCTTTGATCGGCTGCGGAACGCCAATGGCGGCCAGCCGACCGCCGATCTGCGCGAAGCCGCATGAGCGCCATCTACAACCAGATGGCCGATGTACGCGTGTCGGATCGCTCGCTGATCTGGAATTCGGATCTGGTGGAAACGCTCGAGCTCGAAAACCTGATGGCCAATGCCATGGTCACCGTCGTGTCGGCCGAAGCGCGGCACGAATCGCGCGGCGCCCATGCCCGCGAGGATTTCCCGTCGCGCGACGACGTGAACTGGCGCAAGCACACGCTGAGCTGGATCGACACCGATACCGGCGCCGTGCGGCTGGGCTATCGCCCCGTCCATGTGGACCCGCTGACCGATGGCATTGATTTGAAGAAGATCGCGCCCAAGGCCCGCGTATACTAGGCAGGCGACGGGTAGCCTCGTGCAGCATACTGGATCGAGACCAAGCTCAGTGCCGCCGCAGCGGCGCTTAAGAGAGGAAGACGCATCATGGCCGAGCTGACGCTCCGAAAGGCCGATCGCCCGCTCAAGGGCAAGACCTGGCCCAAGCCGCAGAGCGCCAAGCGCCTGCGGGAATACCAGATCTATCGCTATGATCCCGATCTGGGCGACAATCCGCGCATCGATACCTATTTCGTCGATCTCGATGATTGCGGCCCGATGGTGCTCGATGGGCTGCTCTACATCAAGAACAAGGTCGAGTGGTCAAGGACCTGGTGCCAGACCTGTCCAATTTCTATGCCCAGCATCGCGCCATCGAGCCATGGCTCAAGACCACATCGCCCACGCCCGCCAAGGAATGGACGCAGTCGGTGCCCGAGCGCGCCAAGCTCGACGGGCTTTATGAGTGCATCCTGTGCGCCTGCTGCTCGACCTCGTGCCCGAGCTATTGGTGGAACGGGGAAAAGTATCTGGGACCGGCCGCGCTGCTGCAGGCCTATCGCTGGCTGATCGATTCGCGCGACGAAACCACCCAGGAGCGGCTCGACGACCTCGAAGATCCGTTCAAGCTGTATCGCTGCCACACCATCATGAACTGCGCCAAGGTCTGCCCCAAGGGGCTGAACCCGGCCAAGGCTATCGCCGAAATCAAGAAGATGATGGTCGAGCGCCGCGCGGCCTAATTGATGGCGCAGGAAGAACGAAACGGCGGGTCATGGACCCGCCGTTTTGCATTGAAAGAACCTAGTTCGGCTCCACCAGGGCCACGGAGCCGGCTTCGAACGCGGCCTTGCAATCGGCGCTGTCATGCATGGCATGTTCTTCGAACCGGTTCAGCGCCGCCCCCGGGCCTTCAAAGCGCGGGTCGTCGCATTCATCGTCATTGGCGTATTCGGACGTGTTGTCGCCAAAATCGATGCCCTCGGTCGGATAGGGCGCCTCGGCCTGGTAGCTGGGCTGGTACACGGCGCGGATAACAACCTTGCCTTCGCTTTCCAGCGTCCGGCAATCGGTGGCGTCGGCCTGGATGTCTTCGGAGAGGAGCTTCTTGCTCGTCCCTTCGCCGCGAAAGCGCGGATCATCGCATTCCCCGTCATTGGCCCAGCGGCTGGTATCGCTGCCATAATCGAACTGGGGGACCGGCGGGGGCGCATTGGGATCGCGCAGGGTGATGGTGCCGGCCTCAAAGGCGGCACGGCAATCGGCCGCGTCATGCATGCGATCAACGTCGAGCAGTTCTTCGGCCACCCCGGCGCCTTCGAAGCGCGGGTCGTCGCATTCATGGTCATTGGCCCATTGGCTGGTGTTGTCGCCAAAATCAGGCGTTGCGGGCGGATTGGCGGCATTCCCCTGGCGCAGGGTAATGCGCCCCGCTTCAAACGCCGTCCGGCAATCGGTGGCGTCGTGCAGGCGATCGGCTTCCAGCAGCTCGACGGCAACGCCGCGGCCCTCAAAGCGCGGATCATCGCACTCCCCGTCATTGGCCCATTCGCCGCTATCGTCGCCCCAATCGATCGCCGTGGCATCGGTGGCGGCGCCCGCTGCGGGAGCAGGGTCAAAGGAATTGGAGAGCTTGTCGGCAAAGGCCGATCCCACGGTGCTTCCCGCCAGCACCAGGGCGCAGGCCAAGGCCGGCAGGGGCTTGTTGATCGCTTTCACAGATCTCTCCTTTGTGCTCGCACCAACCAGCGCGAGTTGGGGCCGAGTGCCTTAAGGCGCGGGGCCGGTAAACGGGGTCTCGCCGCGAGCGGATCAGCCGCGCGGATGGGCGTTGCGATAGCTTTCCAGCAGCCGATCGGTATCGACTGCCGTATAAATCTGGGTGGTTGAAAGCGAGGCATGGCCCAGCAGTTCCTGGATCGCCCGCAAATCCCCGCCGCGGCTGAGGAGATGGGTGGCAAAGGAGTGGCGCAGCGCATGCGGCGTCGCCGATTGCGGCAGGCCCAACGCGCCGCGCAATTGAGCGACCCGCAACTGGATCAGGCGCGGCGACAGCACGCCGCCTTTGACGCCGCGAAACAACTGGTCCTCGGGCCACAGCTTGAAGGGGCAAAGCTCGCGATAAAGGGCGATCGCCTTTCGCACGGGCTCGATCAGGGGCACCATGCGCACCTTGCCGCCCTTGCCGGTGACGCGCAGGGTTTCCCCTTCCAGATCTCCTGCCGTGATCGCGAGGGCCTCCGAGATACGCAGACCCGCCCCATAACAGAGCGAGAGCACGGCCATGTCGCGCGCTGCGACCCAGGGCCGCTCTTCCATTTGGCCGGTCACGGCAATGGCATCGCGCGCTTCGGGCACGGTCAGCGCCTTGGGCAGGCCGCGCGGCTGCTTGGGCGTGCGAATGACGTTGAGGGCTTCGGTCGTGAGCACGCCTTCGCGCTCAAGGAAGCGAAAAAAGGATTTGAGGGCCGAGAGCACCCGGGCGAGCGAGCGCGAGCCCAGGCTTTCGGAACGGCGCTGCGCCATGAAGGCGCGGATATCGGCAGCCCGTAACTCCTTAAGGGTGAGGAGGGTCACCGGACCGCCGGTGTGACCCGCCAGAAAACTCAGGAACTGATCGAGATCGCGGCCATAGGCCTCGAGCGTGTTTTCGGCAAGCCGCCGCACCGCGCCAAGCTCGCGCTGCCAGAGCGAGAGCTGCAGGCGCACGAATTCATCGGTGGCAAAAGCGGTGTCGGTCATGGCTTCAAGCTAGCCTGCGGGCGTTAGCAAAGGGTAGCGGCTTTGGCAGAATCACTTGCGCTTCCTATGTAGCGGATGCGAACAGAACAAGCACAAATGACCGAGCATCCAGATATCGTAGCGGTGATGGTGGGGGTAGCCGTTGAGGGCCCCTATTCCTATAGCGTGCCGCCAGGCATGCGGGTTGAACGCGGCTCGATCGTGGCGGTGCCGCTGGGCCCGCGCCTGACGCTGGGCGTCGTTTGGGGTCCGCCCAAGGATACGATTGCCCATAATCGGCTGCGCGCGATTGCCCAAAGCTATGACGTGCCCCCGCTATCGGAAGAACTGCTCAAGCTCGTCGATTGGGTGGCGCGCTATACGCTGGCGCCGCCGGGACAGGTGCTGCGGGCGGTCCTGCGCTCGAGCGAAGCGCTCGATGCGCCGCGCCCGGTGATCGCTTATCGCCGCACCGGCTATGAGCCGGAAAAACTGACCCCGGCCCGGCTGCGCGTGCTCGATACGCTGACCGATGACATGCCCCTGCCCCGGGCCGCGCTTCTGGGGGCCGCAGGCGTGTCGCAATCGGTGCTGGATGGGCTGGAACGCGCCGGAGCGTTGGAAAAACTCGAAATTGCGCCGCCGCCCGTGGCCTTGCCACCCAATCCGGATGAGGGCGTAGCGCGCCTCAATCCCGAGCAGCAAGCCGCACTCGAGCAGGTGACGGCGCTTGATCCCCATGAGTTCGGCGTGGCGCTGCTCGATGGCGTCACCGGCGGTGGCAAGACCGAGGTGTTTTTCGAGGCGGTGGCCGATACGCTGCGCGCCGGCCGGCAGGCACTGATCCTCTTGCCTGAAATCGCGCTCACCCACACCTTCCTTGATCGCTTCACCAAGCGCTTTGGCACCCGCCCGGCCGAGTGGCATTCCGAAATGACGCCGCTGCAGCGCGCCCGGGTTTGGCGCGGCGTGCTCGATGGCACGGTGCGTGCCGTGGTCGGGGCGCGCTCGGCCCTCTTCCTGCCGTTCCGGGAACTCGGCATGCTGGTGCTCGATGAAGAACATGACGGCGCCTATAAGCAATCGGACGGCGTCAATTACCACGCCCGCGACATGGCCATTGTGCGCGCCCGCTTTGCCAAGGCGCGGGTGATCCTGTCTTCGGCCACACCATCGGTGGAAACGCGCAACAACGCCAATGCCGGCCGTTATGCCCATGTGCTGCTGACGGCCCGCTATGCCGCGGCGAGCCTGCCCAATATCACCGCCATCGACATGCGGCTCGATGGCCCCGAAAAAGGTCAGTGGATCGCCCCGACCCTGGCGCGGGAAGTGTTTGCCGCGCTCGATCGGGGCGAACAGGCGCTGTTGTTCCTCAACCGGCGCGGCTATGCCCCGCTGACCCTTTGCCGCTCCTGCGGGCACCAGTATCAATGCCCCGATTGCTCGGCCTGGCTGGTGGAACACCGGTTCCGCGGCGTGTTGATGTGCCACCATTGCGGCCACGAGATTCGGGCGCCGAAAAACTGTGCCGCCTGCGGCGATGTCGATGCCCTGGTGCCGGTGGGGCCGGGCATCGAGCGCATTGCCGAGGAAGCCGCCGCCCGCTTTCCCGATGCGCGGCGGGTGATCCTCTCGTCGGACATGGGCACCAATGCCCAGTTGCGCGAGCGGTTCAGCGAGATCACCCGCGGCGAATATGACCTCATCATCGGCACCCAGCTGGTGTCCAAGGGGCATCACTTCCCCAAACTATCGGTGGTGGGGGTGCTCGATGCCGATCTGGGCCTTGCCCATGGCGATCCGCGCGCGGCCGAGCGCACCTTCCAGATCCTGACGCAGGTAGCGGGGCGCGCCGGGCGCGCCTCCCAAATCGGCAAGGCGTTCCTTCAGACCTACCACCCCGATCATGCCGTGATGCGCGCGATGGTCACGGGCGACCGCGAGGCCTTTTACGCTCATGAACTAGCGGCGCGTGAAGCGGGCATCCTGCCCCCGTTCGGGCGGCTGGCGGCACTGATCGTTTCGGCCAACGAGCATGACATTGCGATGAACTTCGCCAAGCGCCTGCTCTCGGCGGCTCCGATGACCGAGCGGGTGCGCTTGTTCGGACCGGCAGATGCGCCGGTCGCCATGGTGCGCGGCCGCCATCGCGTGCGGCTGCTGGTGCAAAGCAGCAAGGAGTTCGACCTCTCGGGCTATGTGCGATTCTGGCTGCAAAGCGCGGAACGCCCGACCGGCAATCTGCGGGTGCAGGTGGATATCGATCCCGTCAGCTTCATGTAACCGTCACAATGATAGGCCAGACAAAGAGCCGCGACCAAGCGACACACTGATGGAATTGCCATACCTGCGACACTTTCGCCGTCGTGGAATCCCCAGGGGGAGCCTTGCAAGGCGCGCGCCGCTTATGTTAGAGCGGGCCTGACTTCCAGGGAGCAGGCAGATTGCTCCTTTTTCAAGCAAGAACAAGCCTTGGCACCGTCCGGCTTTCCCCATCGGGACAGGCGGCGGAGCGAACGGGTAAACCAAGAGGGTGATGCGGCATTGGCAGCGCAGAGTGGAGTGCTTACCCAGATCGCCCGGCCATACGCGTCGGCTTTGTTTGATCTGGCGCAAAGCGAGAACCAGCTCGCTTCAGTCGAGACAGGACTGTCCGACGTTTCCCGGCTGATGAACGAAAGCGAGGATTTTACCCGCTTCCTGCGTTCCCCGGTGATCACGGCTGAAACCAAGGCAGAAGCGCTCAACGCCCTTTTGGCCCGCGCCACCGTCAACCCACTGCTGGCCAATTTCCTGCGGCTGGTCGCCAAGAACGGCCGCTTGTTCGCGCTGGACGGCATCATCACCATTTTCCGGGAACTGGCAGCTGCCGCGCGCGGCGAAGTCACCGCGGATGTGGTTTCGGCAACCCCGCTCAGCCATGAGCAGGCCAATGCCCTGAGCGAGACGTTGCGCGCCCGGATCGGCAAGACCGTCACGCTCCATCAATCGGTCGATCCCTCGTTGATCGGCGGCCTTCAGGTGAAGGTCGGATCGCAGATGATCGATTCTTCGCTCAAGACAAAATTGACCGCGATGAAGATCGCCATGAAAGAGGTCGGGTAAATGGACATCAAAGCCGCGGAAATTTCTGCGATCCTCAAGGACCAGATCAAGAATTTCGGCCAGGAAGCCCAGGTTTCCGAAGTCGGGCAGGTGCTTTCCGTCGGTGACGGTATTGCCCGTGTTTACGGCCTCGACAAGGTGCAGGCCGGTGAGCTCGTCGAGTTCCCGGGCGGCATCAAGGGCATGGCACTCAACCTCGAAGCCGACAATGTCGGCGTCGTGATCTTCGGCAATGACCGCTCGATCAAGGAAGGCGACGTCGTCAAGCGTACCGGCGCCATCGTGGACACCCCCGTGGGCAAGGGCCTGCTGGGTCGCGTTGTTGACGGCCTGGGCAATCCGATCGACGGCAAGGGCCCGATCGAATACACCGAGCGCCGCCGCGTCGACGTCAAGGCTCCCGGCATCCTGCCGCGCAAGTCGGTGCATGAGCCGATGTCGACCGGCCTCAAGGCCATCGACGCGCTGATCCCCGTTGGCCGTGGCCAGCGCGAGCTGATCATTGGCGACCGCCAGACCGGCAAGTCCGCCATCATTCTCGACACCTTCCTCAACCAGAAGCCCGCGCACGATGCCGGCGCTTCCGAGAGCGAGAAGCTGTACTGCATCTATGTCGCCGTGGGCCAGAAGCGCTCCACCGTGGCCCAGTTCGTGCGCCAGCTCGAAGAATCGGGCGCCCTGCCCTATTCCATCGTGATCGCTGCAACCGCTTCCGATCCCGCGCCGCTCCAGTATATCGCGCCCTTCACCGGTTGCGCGATCGGCGAGTTCTTCCGCGACAATGGCATGCATGCCGTGATCGCCTATGACGATCTGACCAAGCAGGCCGTTGCCTACCGCCAGATGTCGCTGCTGCTGCGTCGTCCGCCCGGGCGCGAAGCTTACCCCGGCGACGTGTTCTACCTGCACAGCCGCCTGCTCGAGCGCGCCGCCAAGATGAACGAATCGCATGGTTCGGGCTCGCTGACGGCACTGCCCGTGATCGAAACCCAGGCCAACGACGTGTCGGCCTATATCCCGACCAACGTGATCTCGATCACCGACGGCCAGATCTTCCTTGAGACCAATTTGTTCTTCCAGGGTATCCGCCCGGCCGTGAACGTTGGTCTGTCGGTGAGCCGCGTGGGCGGTTCGGCCCAGATCAAGGCGATGAAGCAGGTTGCCGGCTCGCTCAAGGGTGAACTGTCGCAGTACCGCGAAATGGCCGCTTTCGCCCAGTTCGGTTCGGACCTCGATGCCTCGACCCAGCGTTTGCTGAACCGCGGTGCGCGCCTGACCGAGCTGCTCAAGCAGCCCCAGTTCAGCCCGCTCAAGACCGAAGAGCAGGTGGCGGTGATCTTTGCCGGCGCCAATGGCTATCTCGACTCCATCCCCGTTTCCAAGGTCGGCCATTTCGAGCAGACCGTGCTTGGCGCCATGCGCGGCAAGTATTCGGGCATCCTCTCGACCATCGCGTCCGAAAAGCAGCTGAGCGACGACACCCGCGCCAAGCTCAAGTCGGCACTCGATGACATCAAGAAGACCTACGCGGCCTAAAGCCTGCAAGGAGTTGACTGGCCCATGCCGTCGTTAAAGGACCTCAAGAACCGGATCGACTCGGTCAAATCGACCCAGAAGATCACCAAGGCCATGCAAATGGTGGCGGCGGCCAAGCTGCGCCGCGCCCAGGACGCCGCCGAAGCCGCCCGCCCCTATGCCGAACGCATGGGTCGGGTGCTGGCGAGCCTTGGCGCAGTCTATGAGGGCCAGACCAATGCCCCGCCGCTGCTGGCCGGCACGGGCCGGGACCAGACCCATCTGCTGATCGTGGCCACGGGCGAACGTGGCCTCGCTGGTGGGTTCAACTCCTCCATCGCCCGCCTGGCCCGCGATCATGCCAACCGGCTGCTGAGCGAAGGCAAGACCGTCAAGATCCTGACCGTGGGCCGCAAGGGCCATGACATCCTGCGCCGCCAGTTCCCTGACCATATCATCGATACGGTCAGCTTCCGCGAGGTCAAGCAGGTCGGGTTTGCCCAGGCCAACCAGATCGCGCAGAACGTGCTGGCGCTGTTTGCCGCCGGCGAGTTCGACGTGGCAACGCTGTTCTACGCCAAGTTCGGTTCGGTGGTCAGCCAGGTGCCGACCGCAACCCAGATCATTCCCGCCCGGCTCGAAACGCCGGCCGGCGCCGAAGGCCAGCTGGCCGCTCCCGGCGTGATCTATGAATACGAGCCCAACGAAGAGGCGATTGTCGAGGACCTGCTGCCGCGCAATATCTCGGTGCAGATCTTCCGGGCGCTGCTGGAAAACGGCGCCTCGTTCTACGGCGCGCAGATGAGCGCCATGGACAATGCCACCCGCAATGCCGGTGAAATGATCAACGCCCTGCAGCTGAGCTACAACCGCCAGCGCCAGGCGCAAATCACCAAAGAACTCATCGAAATCATTTCGGGCGCGGAAGCGCTCTAACCTTCAAGCGAGGACGAACAAATGGCAGACACCAAGGTCGGTCGCGTATCGCAAATCATCGGTGCCGTTGTTGACGTCACGTTCGATGAGCATCTGCCCGCCATCCTGAATTCCCTGGAAACCACCAACAACGGCGCGCGCCTGGTGCTCGAAGTTGCCCAGCACCTGGGCGAGAACACCGTGCGCACCATTGCCATGGACACCACCGAAGGCCTCGTGCGCGGCGCCCAGGTGATCGACACCGGCAGCGCGATCTCGGTTCCCGTTGGCGAAGCCACTCTGGGCCGCATCATGAACGTGATCGGCGAGCCGATCGACGAAGCCGGCCCGATCGGTGAAGTCGAGCGTCGCGGCATCCACCAGGAAGCCCCCGCCTTTGCCGAGCAGAGCCCGGAATCGCAGGTTCTGGTCACCGGCATCAAGGTCGTGGACCTGCTGGCTCCCTATGCACGCGGCGGCAAGATCGGCCTGATGGGCGGCGCCGGCGTGGGCAAGACCGTGCTGATCCAGGAACTGATCAACAACGTCGCCAAGGCACATGGTGGTTATTCGGTGTTTGCGGGCGTGGGTGAACGCACCCGTGAAGGCAACGACCTTTACCACGAAATGATCGAATCGGGCGTGAACAAGGACCCGCATGAGAACGGTGGCACCGCTGCCGGCTCCAAGTGCGCCCTCGTGTTCGGCCAGATGAACGAGCCCCCCGGTGCCCGTGCCCGCGTGGCGCTGACCGGCCTCACCGTCGCCGAGAACTTCCGCGACCAGGGTCAGGACGTGCTGTTCTTCGTGGACAACATCTTCCGCTTCACCCAGGCCGGTTCGGAAATGTCGGCTCTGCTGGGCCGTATTCCTTCGGCCGTGGGCTATCAGCCGACGCTGGCGACCGATATGGGTGCCATGCAGGAGCGCATCACCACGACCAACAAGGGCTCGATCACCTCCGTGCAGGCCGTGTATGTGCCCGCCGACGACTTGACCGACCCGGCCCCGGCGACCTCGTTTGCCCACTTCGACGCCGTGACCGTGCTGAACCGTGCGATCTCGGAAAAGGGCATCTACCCGGCCGTGGATCCGCTGGCATCCAACTCGCGCATCCTTGACCCCAATGTGGTGGGCGAAGAGCACTACCAGACCGCTCGCCGCGTGCAGGAAATCCTGCAGAAGTACAAGGCACTGCAGGACATCATCGCGATCCTGGGCATGGACGAGCTCAGCGAAGAAGACAAGCTCACCGTGGCGCGCGCCCGCAAGATCGAGCGCTTCATGAGCCAGCCTTTCGACGTGGCCGAAGTGTTCACCGGCTCGCCTGGCGTGTTCGTGCAGCTCGAAGACACCATCAAGGGCTTCAAGGGCCTGGTGAACGGCGAATACGACCACCTGCCCGAGGCCGCCTTCTACATGGTCGGCACCATCGAAAGCGCTGTGGCCAAGGCCCAGAAGCTGGCTGCACAGGCCGCCTAAAGCTAAACGGTCCGGGCCCCTTGCCCGGACGATTCTTCCTCTTCCTGCCCGATCTGTCGGGCGCGGACCGCCCAAAGGATTGCCGGCATGGCTGAAGGCCTCAAGCTCGAGATCGTTTCGCCCGAACGCCTGGTGCTGTCGCAGCAAGCGACCGCCGTTACTGTTCCCGGCACCGAAGGCTATTTCACGGTGATGGCGGGCCATGCCCCGTTCATGACCACCCTGCGCACCGGCTTCATCACGGTGACCGGCGACGCCGTTGCCCCGGCCGTGTTCTTCGTGCGCGGCGGCTTTGCCGATGTGTCCCCCGAGGGGCTGACCATCCTCGCCGAAGAATCGGTGCCGTTCGCCGAAATGGGCCAGGACGACCTGCAGGCGCGCATTCGCACCGCCGAGCAGACCCTGGCTGCCGCCAACACCCCTGAGGAGCGCACATTCGCCCAGGAAGTGGTCAGCGGCTTGCTGAACCTGGCGCAAGAAGCGTCCTATCTCAACGGCGCTCACGCCAACTAAAACAAAGCCCGGCACTGCCGGGCTTTTTTGTGTCTGCCATTTGATCTTTGCTCACGGCGCCAGCGCCGCGGCAACCAGCGCCTTGGCATGCAGCTCCGTCGTGTCATAGACCGGCAAGGGGCTGGTGCTGTCATCGATCAGCATATTGATCTCGGTGCAACCCAGGATCACCGCATCGGCGCAGCGCGCCGCCAGCAGCTCGATCGCGGAGATATAGATGCGGCGCGACTCTTCGCGCACGATGCCCCGGCACAGCTCCTCATAGATGATGCCATGCAGATTGGTGCGCCCGACCTCGGGCACCAGCACCGCAAAGCCCCTCGCTTCGAGCCGTTCGCGATAGAACGGCATCTCCATGGTAAAGCGCGTGCCCAGCAACCCTACCCGCTCCATGCGGTCGGCGGCGAGCGCATCTGCCGTCGGATCGGCGATATGGATAAAGGGCACGCTGATGGCGGCGGTGATCGCCTCGGCCACATGATGCATGGTGTTGGTGGCCAGCCCAATGAGCTCGGCGCCAGCGTCCTCGAGCTTGCGCGCACTTTGCGCGAGGACCGCTCCGGCCTTTCCCCACTCCCCTGCCGCCTGCAGCTGGGCTATGGGGGCAAAGTCGAGGGAATGGAGCAGCAGGGGCGCTGAATGCAACCCGCCCCGCAGGCGGGCAGTTTCGCGGTTAATCGCGCCATAGTAATGGGCGGTGGACTCCCAGCTCATGCCGCCGATGAGACCGATGGTCTTCATGACCGCCTAGCCTTGGGTAAAGCGCTGCGGGATATCGGCAAAGGCCTCGACGACCTTCTCATAGGCGTCTTTCTTGAAGGGCACGATGAGGGAGGGCAGGCGTGAGAGCTGCTCCCAGCGCCACTCGTCGAATTCAGCGGGATGCTTGCCGCCGCCCGGCGTCAGCACATCGATCTCGCTGTCATTGCCGGTGAAGGCAAAGGCAAACCAGCGCTGGCGCTGGCCACGGAACCGGCCCTTGAGCGCGATGCCGAGCTCCTCGTCGGGCAGATCGTAATAGATCCACTCGGGCGCCTCGGCGAGCAGGCTGACGGTTGAGATATTGGTTTCCTCATGCAGCTCGCGCAAAGCGGCGCGCAGCGGATCCTCACCGGCATCGATGCCGCCCTGCGGCATCTGCCAGGGGGAGCCGTGTTCGGCCGATTTTTCGGGATCGTTCTCGAACTTGCGGCGGCCGATAAAGACATTGCCCTCCCCGTTGAAGACGGCAATGCCGACGCAATCACGATAGGGCAGGCTTTCGCGCGTGGGGCGCTCGGACATGGGGCAACTCTACTTCATCAGGGCCGTAGCCGGCACCAGCACAAGACCGCGGCTTTCCAGTTCGCTCGACCACTTGGCGATGGTGGAAACCGAGATCGGCAAGGCACTCACAATACCAATTGCCGAACCATTCTCTACCGCTTTGGCTTCAAGGCTCCCCAGCGCTGACAGAATAGCTGCTTCGGCGGGATTGGCATCGACCATGAGGTCGGCGCGGGCGAACGGCACCTTGTTGCTGCCCGCCAGCTGGGGCGCGAGCGAACGATTGGAGGAGCCATCGTCGAGATAGCCAAGGCCGCGGGCGCCCAGTTCCTCGACAATCGGGGCGAAGTCGGCGCCCGAGGCGGTAAAGCGAGCGCCCATATTGTTGAGCACCCCGGCATAGCCGCCAAAGCGCGCCATCAGCCAGAACAGGCGATCGAGATTGGACTGGGTGGTTTCCCCAGTCAGCAGCGTATGCGGCCCGGGATCGTTCTGCGGGAAATCGAAGGGTTCGAGCGGCAGTTCCAGCAACACTTCATGCCCGTCGGCCCGGGCGGCGGCGACGGTGCTGCGCAGCGTCTTGCCATAGGGGGCAAAACCCAGGGTCACCTCACCGGGCAATTGCTCGATGGCCTGGAGCGAGCCCTGCTCGTTGATGCCAAGCCCGGTGACCACAAGCGCGATCATCGGCCGGCCGCTCGCGACCGCGCCATTGTCGGGGCGGGCATAGGCGCGGAACGGGGTTTCGCCAGTCGCGGAGATGCGGGGGATCGGGCCTTCGGCGGTTTCTTCGCTCAGGTCCGGCAGCACGCCCGCCGGATCCGGCAAGGCGGCGGTCGCGGGCGCCGGGCGGGCGGCAGCCTGGGCGCCAGCCGGAGACTGCTCAGGATCAGCGGTGATCGTGACCGGGCCTTGCGCCACGGCGCTGGCGACCTCGTTGCCGCTGCGAGTGGTGGTGATCGCCACCTCCCGGCTGGGGCGCCCCCCGTCCGGGTCATCCACCAACAACAGGCGGGCGCCGATCGCCCCTGCCCCCAGCACCAGCACGCCAAGCAGCACCCGCGCCAGGGGAAAGCCGGCGGGGGCGGCACCGGCGCGGCGCTTGCGGCCGGTCAGCGGCGTGCTGAGATCATTGGCCATTGGGGAATCCGGATGGAAAGGGCGTTGGCGAGCGGCGGGGAACCGTGCCCCCGCCATTCACCCGATTGTTGCGCCTAGTCGGCGCGCGGCGGATAGGCCTCGTTGCTTTCCTCGCCGTTGATCAGGCGCAGCGCATATTGCAGCTGTGCATCCTCGGCCTTGTCCTGGGGCACATAAACCGAGGAGCCGACCGTGGTTTCTTCCTGGCCTTCGACGGTGATGTGCCCGGCCAGACCGGCCTCGCCGATGATCTCGTCACGGCCCTGCAGTTCCTCGGGAACGACCTGGCGAATTTCGATATCGGGGGTGATTCCCAGCGCCTGGATCGAGCGGTTGTTGGGCGTGTAGTAGCGCGCCGTGGTTAGGCGCATGGCGCCATCGGGGCCGAGCGAAATGATGGACTGCACCGAGCCCTTGCCGAAGGAGCGCGTGCCCACCAGGGTCGCGCGCTTGTGGTCCTGCAGCGCACCGGCGACGATCTCGGAAGCCGAAGCCGAGCCGCCATTGATCAGCACGACGAGCGGCACATCGGCGATCTGGGCGTCAAGCGGATCGGGCTTGGCATCGTAGCGCGCGCTTTCCTGCGGCAGGCGGCCACGGGTCATTACCACGGCGCCCTGCTTGAGGAAGGCGTCGGCGACATAAACCGACTGGTCAACCAGACCGCCCGGATTGTTGCGCAGATCGAGGATGAGGCCCTTGGGCGCGACGCCGTCCCGCTCGGCATAGATGTCCTTGACCGCATTTTCGATCCCGACAAAAGCCTGCTCGGAAAAGCGCGACAGGCGGATCACGCCCACATCGCCTTCCAGCGACCAGCGCACGGCGCGCATGGCGATCACGGCACGGGTCAGCTCGAAATCGAGCGGCTCGTCGATGCCTTCGCGCACAACGGTAATCTTGGTCGAGGTGCCGATCGGGCCACGCATCTTGCCCACGGCTTCGTCAAGGCTGAGGCCCTGCACATCGGTGCCATCGATCTGCACGATCAGGTCATTGGCCATGATGCCGGCCTTGGCCGCGGGCGTGTCATCGATGGGCGAGACCACCTTGATGACCTCGTCTTCCATGGTGACTTCGATGCCGAGGCCCCCGAACTCGCCCGAAGTATCCTCGCGCATTTCATCGTAGTCCGCGGGTGGCAGATAGCCGGAATGGGGATCAAGCGAGGTCAGCATGCCCTGGATGGCGGCGCGGATCAGCTCCTGCTCATCGGGGGCATCGACATATTCGGCGCGGATGCGATCGAAGATCTCGCCGAAAAGATTGAGATCGGCATAAACCTCGAGCGGATCGCGGGGGGCGGCCTTTTGCTCTTCGGGGGTCGGCTCGGGCTCTTCCCCGCTGGGAGCGGGTTCGGCATCGGGAGCCTGGTCAGGCGACTGGTCGGGAGCGGGAACCGCAGGCGCGTCTTCGGCCGGGGCGGCAGGGGTTTCCTCGGCTGGCGGCAGCACCGGTGTTTCCTGCGCGTGAAGCGTCGAAGCAGGCAGCAACAGCGCCAGCGTCAGGGCAGCGGCGCGATAGGTCGAAAGGCGCATGGGGGTTTCATCCACTTTGTGTCGGGTTTGCCCACCAGCCGGTGGGATCGAGAGGTTCGCTGTTGTGTCGCAGTTCAATATAAAGCGTCGGCTGGGCGTTGCCAGCACTCGTGGTCACCGTTCGTCCAATTGTGCGTGATCCCATTGTGCCCACCGGCTCGCCCATGAGGACGAACTGGCCAATGGAAACGGTCACTGTTTCGAGCCCTGCCAAGAGAACCGTGTAGCCCTGCCCGCTATTGAGAATGACGATTTGGCCGTAATTGAGGTAGGGGCCGGTATAGAGCACCCAGCCGTCGGCCGGCGCCACCACCTGCGCTTCGGCCCGCGTCATCAGCGAAACGCCCTGCGAGATGCCGCCAAAGCCGTCGCCTGCTCCGTATTCAACGACCTTCACGCCATTGGCGGGCAAGGTGAGATAGCCTTTGGCGCTGCCAAAGGGCACGGCCGGCTCGGTGCGCGCGGTGTTGGCCAGCGCGGTCTGAATGGCTTCGGGGCTGAGTACGGCGTCTTCCCCCTCGACGGCAGGCGGGGTCGGCCCCTCCTCGATGCGGGCTGAAAGCTGGTCGATCAGTTCGCGCAACGTGGTGGCACGGGCCGCGAGCGCCATGGCTTCCTGCTCGGTCGCCTCGAGATCGGCCGACACGGCGGCAATGCCCTGGCTGCGAGCCGCGATCAGGGTGGCGATGCGCAGTTGCTCTTCTTCGAGCACGGAATAATTGGCGCGCAGGGCCGCTTCTTCGGCGAGCGCGGCCTCCTTGATCTTGGTGAGCTCCTGCAGATCGGCGGTCACCGCATCGGCCTTGGCGCGCAGCTGGGGCACGATGGCGGCAATGAGAATGGCCGATCGCGCGGAGCCCAGCGCATCGGCGGGATCAACGATCAGCGCGGGCGGCGGGTTGAGCGAGATGCGCTCGAGTGCGGCCAGCACATTGGCAATCTCGGCATCGGCCCCATCGAGGCGGCCACGCACATCGAGCTCCTGCACGATCAGCCCGGACAGGCGCTCCTCGATGTCGGCGACTTCGATCTCGGCTAGCTTGACGCGCTGGGCTGCGGCAATCAGCGCGGCATTTTGCTGGGTGCGATCCCCCTGCATGGCCGCGATCTCGGCACGCAGCTCGTCGGCGCGCTCCTTGCTCATGGTGATGGAGGCTTCAAGCTTGGCCAGCTCAGCCTGGGTCGTCACCGGATCGGGCGGAATATCGGCCGGCGGCGGGGGCGCAGCGGCGGCTGGGTCAGCACCGGGTACTGGCGCCGGGGGCACGGCTTCAGGCGCAGCCGGCGGCACGGCGCCGGGCGCCGGTTCAGCCGGGGCGGCTGGAGGGACCTCGGTCGCGGGCGCAGGGGCCACTTCCCCCTGGGGCGCGGGACCTTGCGCCAGCAGCGCCGGGGCCGGGGCCAGTGCCACGGCCAGAACCGCCAGCACCACACCCCATCTCGCGCCGGGTACCGACATCGACTCTCCTAGCTCGCTTGCCCGTGGGGCGAATCACTTGCCTGCACCATAGCAAGCTCGACAAAAAACGCAGGTTAACACTGCTTAAGGAATACGGGTCTCAGTCGCCGCGGTGATAGGGATGGCCCGACAGGATCGTGGTGACCCGATAAAGCTGCTCGGCCAGCATGATGCGCACCAATTGATGCGGCCAGGTCAGCGGCGAAAAACTCAGCACCAGATCGGCAGATTTGACGAAATCGGGATCGAGGCCATCCGCGCCGCCCACCACAAAGCTGACGGCGGGGCGGCCCTCATCGCGCCAGCGCCCAACCAGGGCGGCAAAGGCTTCCGAGCCGATGGATTTGCCACGCTCGTCCAGCGCAACCACGACGCCAGCGGGAATGGCGGCGCGGAGGGCGCGGGCTTCTTCGCTTTTGCGGGTGGCGGCGGCCGATGCGCGGGACTCTGTCAGCTCGGTCACGTCAAAGCCCGTCAGCGCCAGGGGCTTGCCGCTACCGGCGGCGCGATCAAGATAACGGCTGACCATTTCGCGCTCAGGCCCCGCCTTCATCCGCCCCACGGCGGCGATGCTCACGCGCATGGGATCGGTCCGCCGGGCAAGGCGGGCAGATGCGTAGGAGCGAGCGGGGAAAGTGGCCGAGGCATAGAGAAGTCCATTGAGGCATTGGGGCGGTCAATGGACCAGTACCAAGGCGGGGTAATGGCAGCGTGAAG
>JAQSXP010000265.1 GCA_029256605.1 Devosia sp.
ACGGTGCCGATCTGGTCGAGATTGGTGGAGCCGAAAATGGTGATCATGGGTGGCAGGCCGCCTTCAATAGGGTGTTCCAGTTGCGCGTGGTGGCAAGACTTGCCTTGTCCAGCATGCGCCCGAGCTTGTCCATGCCCGGCACGCTCATTTGGGCGTGTCCCTGGTCTGGGGGTAAATGGCCTCACCGCGGGCCAGCATGGCGACGAACTCGGCGATCTTGCGAGCGCGACCGGCAGGGGTGCGCAAATTGGCGAGGCGAAACGCCAGGGCAAAGCGGTTGGTCTTGCTCAGCCCCTCAAAGGTGGCGAGAGCGGCAGGATCGGCGGCAATTGCCGCCATCAAGTCGGCCGGGATGTCCATCTTGCTGGGGGACGCATAGGCGGCGTCCCAACGGCCATCGGCCTTGGCAGCCTCGACCTGGCGCAGGCCGTGCTCGGTCATGCGCGCCTCGGCACTCAGCCGCGCCACATGATCGCGATTGACCTGGCTCCAGATGCTGCGGGGTTGCCGGGGCGTGAAGCGCTGCAGAAACGAGGCCTCGTCCCAGGATTTGCGGATGCCGTCGATCCAGCCCCAGCACAAGGCGACGTCGAGCGCCTCGGCATAGGTAACCGTGGGGGTGCCATTGCCCTTCTTGAAAATGCGCAGCCACAATTCGGGCTCGCTCCCGTGGTGTTCGGCGAGCCACGCTTCCCAGGCGGCCGCGTTGGGAAAGGCGCGGATCCGGTCGGGGCGGGGCACCACCGGGGCCATCAGGTGGTGAGCGGATTGGCGCCGGCAAGGATCGCGAGGAGCTTGGCGTCGAGCAACTCGCTTTCGGGCAAGGTGATGCCGAAATTGGCCGTCAGGGCTTCGCGCAGTTCGGCCTCGTCGGTGAGGGTCCGCTGCTCGGGCTCGCCTTCGGGACCGGGCAGGCTTAGCTGGTTGCCGGACAGCACGATCCGGCTGCCCTTGGGGGAGAGGGCCGCGGTCAGCGTACGGCGCTGCGAGGAGGCGGGATCGCTCCAGACGAACTGGTTGGAGGCTTCGATGTCGCCTTCGGCGTTGGTGTCAAAGCTATAGAGCGGCACCCAGTCTTCTCCGATCTGGGCCTGCAGCTCCCAGCGCGGATCCCCGCCCAGAAGGCGATAATCGCCATGGGGCGTGGTCTGCTCCACATCGGCGCGCAGCTTGAGGGGTGCTGTCGGGGTCATGGCGCCAAAGCCGGCATCGGCGAGATAGGTCTGCCCGGCAAGCTCGACCAGCACGATCAGATGCAGATCCGGATCGATTTCGGTCTGCGGGCTGGGCCAGAGCACCGAGGCCAGCAGCGGGCGGGCGGTATAGTCGAGTTCGCCCAGCATGCTCAAAAGGAGGCTATTGTGCTCAAAGGCATTACCACCGCGATTGTCGGCCAGGAGCTTGCGCTCAAGGCTCGCCTGATCGAGCAGCACCGGTTCGCCGAGAAGTGGATCGAGATTTTCAAAGGGAATGCTGGCTGGATGCAGCTGCACCAGCTGCTCTAGCGTGCCAAGGGTTGGAGCAATGGAGCCGGCAAAGCCGATCCGCTCGAAATAGGCATTCAGATTAACCTTTGGCCGCATCAGCCACCCGTTTTGCTGTTTCCGTTGCGGCGCAATATGCCGATGGGTCACGCTTTTGTCACCCGCCAAGCGCCCGCACGAGCCGACAGGAGCGCCGCACCAGGCTTGCGCTCCGCACTGGAGCCCAGGTCAAAGCCGCGGTTGGACGGCCTGTTACTGGGCCTGCTTGCGCACCCGGATCACCACGTCGACATGGCTTACCTGCATGCCTTCGGGGGCGTCGGGCAGGGCCCGGAACTCCACCGAGGACGCAGGAATGTCGATCATGCGCTGCTCGTCCTCGACATAGAAATGGTGGTGGTCGGACGTATCGGTATCGAAATAGGAGCGCGAGGCATCCACGGCCACTTCGCGCAGCAGGCCCGCTTCATGGAACTGGTGGAGGGTATTGTAGATTGTTGCCAGCGACACATTGACCCGTGCAAGGCTCGCTTCCCCATGCAACTGCTCGGCACTGACATGGCGGTGCGGGCCGCCAAACAACAGTTCGGCCAAAGCCACGCGTTGACGGGTCGGGCGCAATCCGGCCATGCGCAGCACGGCCGTCAGACACGGTTTACGGGAAGGAACAGGTCGGAGGGTCTGGGATCGCTCTGACATGGGGTCCTTGAAACGCAAGATCGGGGTTCAACAGTCCGGCCCTTATAGCTTTGGCGGGCCTCAAGGACAAGCTGGAGCGCCCGGCAGGGCTAACGGGAGGTCCCCCGCTCCCTTGACCCTCCCCTCTGGCGCCTATACGAGACGATTTAAACATAAGGAGCCAGGCCATGGCCGAGCGCCAGCACGCTTTTGGATACGAAGAACTCCTGGCCCATGGCCGGGGTGAATTGCCCGGGCAAGGCGATGCGCGCCTGCCGGCCCCGCCCATGCTGATGTTCCATCGCATCACCCATATCGATGATACCGGCGGCGCCTTCGGCAAGGGCCAGGTGCGGGCCGAACTCGATGTCGATCCGAGCCTGTGGTTCTTCCAGTGCCACTTCGTGGGCGATCCGGTGATGCCGGGGTGCCTGGGGCTCGATGCCATCTGGCAGATGACCGGCTTTTACCTCAGCTGGATCGGCCAGCCCGGCCGCGGCCGCGCGCTCGGCGGCGAGATCAAGTTCACCGGCCAGGTCACCAATGACGTCAAGCTGGTGGAATATGCCATTGATCTCAAGCGCGTCATGCGTGGGCGCCTGACGCTGGGCATCGCCGATGGCTGGGTCAAGGCCGACGGCAAGGTGATCTATGAGGCCAAGGACCTGCGGGTGGGCCTGTTCACCGACAGCCAGATGGGCGAGCAAAAGGGCGGCTGAGCCCCTTTCACCCAATACGCCAAGGGGCCTGGTTCAACGGGCACCCGCACTTAGGAGCGGAAACAGATGAAACGCGTCGTCGTTACCGGAATGGGCATCATTTCTTCCATCGGCAATTCGGTTGCCGATGTGACCGAAAGCCTGCGCACCGCCCGGCCCGGCATTTCCTTTGCCCAGGACTATGCCGATTTGAACTTCCGCAGCCAGGTCAAGGGCGATCCGATGCTGGATCCCTTTGCCGAACTGGATCGCCGCACCACGCGCTTCATGGGGCGCGGCGCGGCCTGGAACTATCTGGCCATGCAGCAGGCCATCGCCGATGCGGGGCTGGAAGCGTCCGATATTTCCAACGAGATGACCGGCATTGTGATGGGTTCGGGCGGCAGCTCCACCCGCACCATCGTCGAGGCCGCCGACATCACCCGCGAAAAGGGCCCCAAGCGCATCGGGCCGCTGGCGGTGCCCAAGGCGATGGGTTCGACCGCTTCGGCAACCCTGGCGACCGCCTTTGGCATCAAGGGCACCAATTATTCCATCACCGCCGCCTGCGCGACCTCCAAGCACTGCATCGGCAATGCCGCCCAGCAGATCATGCTCGGCCAGCAAAACATCATGTTTGCCGGCGGGCTGCTATGACCGCGACCGTGACGGCTTTGTGATCTCGGGCGGCGCGGGCGTTCTGGTGCTCGAAGAGCGCGAGCACGCTATTGCCCGCGGCGCCACCATCCATGCCGAGCTGATCGGCTATGGCGCAACATCCGACGGCGTCGATATGGTGGCTCCTTCCGGCGAAGGCGCCGAGCGCTGCATGCGCCTGGCGCTGCGCGACGTGAAGCAGAAGGTCGACTACATCAATCCCCATGCCACCTCAACGCCGGTGGGCGATCTCAAGGAGATCGAAGCCCTGCGTGCCGTGTTCGGCAACGAGGACAATTGCCCGCCGATCGCCGCGACCAAGTCGCTGACCGGCCATTCGCAGGGCGCGACTGGCGTGCATGAGGCGATCTAT
>JAQSXP010000266.1 GCA_029256605.1 Devosia sp.
CCTGGCTCCGACACTGCCCTGATGCTCGCGCTCGCCTATGTGCTGATCGCCGAAGACCTGCACGACCAGGCTTTCATCGAAAGCCACAGCGTCGGCTTCGAGCACCTGCGCGATTACCTCTTTGGCGCCGCCGACAACCAGCACAAGACCCCCGCCTGGGCCGCCCCGCTCTGCGACATCCCTGCCGACACCATCACCGCGCTCGCCCGCCGCATGGCCAAGGGGCGCACCATGATCAATGTCGCCTGGTCGCTCCAGCGCGCCGAAAATGGTGAATTGCCCTATTGGATGGCCGTCAACCTCGCCGTGCTGCTGGGCCAGATCGGGCTGCCCGGCGGCGGCTTTGGCGTTGGCTATGCCTGCATGCAAAGCGTCGGCTCAGGCCGCTTCCCTTTTTCGGGCCCCCGCCTGCCCCAGGGCACCAACCCGGTCACCACCTTCATCCCGGTGGCCCGCGTCTCGGACATGCTGCTCAATCCCGGTGGGTCCTTCACCTATGATGGCGGCAGCTTCACCTATCCCGATATCAAGCTGGTTTACTGGTGCGGCGGCAACATCTTCCACCACCACCAGGACCTCAACAAGCTGATCGAGGCCTGGCGCCGCCCCGAAGTGACCATCATCAATGAGAGCTTCTGGACGCCGCACGCCAAGTTCTCCGATATCGTCTTGCCCGCCACGACGACGCTTGAGCGCAACGATATCGGCAGCGCCTCGCTCGACCGCTTCATGGTCGCCATGAAGCGCGTTGCCGATCCCGTCGGCGAAGCCAGGGACGACTATGATATCTTCAGCGGCATTGCCGAGCGCCTCGGCTTTGCCGAGCAACTGCGCGAAGGCCGCACCGCCGAGCAATGGCTCGAAGTGCTCTACGAGGAATGCCGCCCCCGCGCCGAGGTCTTCGGCATCACCCTGCCGCCCTTCGAGCAGTTCTGGGAAGAGGGGCTCTTTGATCTGCCCGCCCCCGAGCAGGATACGATCATGCTCGAAAGCTTCCGCAGGGATCCCGAGGATTTCCCCCTCAACACGCCCTCGGGCCTGATCGAGCTGACCTCGACCAAGATCGCGGGCTTCCACCTGCCCGATTTTCCGGGCACCCCGGAATGGCGTGAACCGCGCGAATGGCTCGGGGCCCAGCGCGCCCAGGCCTATCCCCTCCATCTCCTATCCAACCAGCCCAGCACGCGCCTTCATAGCCAGTACGATCATGGCGTTGTCAGCCGCGAATCCAAGATCAACGGCCGCGAACCCCTCACCATGAACCTCGCCGATGCCAGTGCGCGCGGCCTTGCCCATGGCGATGTGGTGCGCGTTTTCAATGATCGCGGCGCGTTCCTTGCCGGTCTCGTCGTCAGCGACGCCATTCGCCCGGGTGTCGTCCAGATCGCCACCGGCGCCTGGTATGACCCGCTGGTCGCGGGCGAGATCGGCACCCTCGACAAGCACGGCAATCCCAATGCCGTCACCCAGGATGTCGGCGCCTCGAGCTTGAGCCAGGGCTGCGCCGCCCAAAGCGCACTGGTGCAGGTAGAGCGCTTCGCGGGCGAGTTACCGCCCATCACCGCTTTCCAGCCCCCGCAATTCGTCGCCAAGGAGCCTTAGCCTATGCGCTTTTCCGCCTGCCTCGAAATGCTGTTTGTTCCCGAAACCGCCGATTTCACCGCCCGCATCGCTCTCGCCCGGTCAGCCGGCTTTGATCTGGTGGAATTCTGGCGCTGGACCAACAAGGATCTCGATGCGGTGGAAGCGGCGCTGCGCAAGCATGGCGTTGCCCTCTCGGGCATCGTCGCCGAACCCATGATCCCGCTGACCGATCCCACCCGCCACGCCGAGTTTCTCCTCGGGCTCGAGGACAGCATCGCCGTCGCCCAGCGCCTGGGCGCACCGCTTCTCATTGCCCAGGCCGGCAACGAGATCGATGGCCTCACCCGGGCCGAACAGCACGACGCCATCGTCACCGTGCTGCGCCGCGCCGCTCCCCTGCTGGAGCGCGCCAACATCATTCTGGCGCTCGAGCCGCTCAACACCTTGGTGGATCACGCCGGCTATTTCCTCCATTCCACCGCCGAAGGGCTCGATATCGTCGATGCCGTCGGCAGCCGCCAGGTCCGCCTCCTCTACGACATCTATCATTCCGCCGTGATGGGCGAGAACATCGCCAGGGTGCTCGCCGGCCGGCTCGACCGCATTGCCCATGTGCACCTCGCCGACGCGCCGGGCCGGAACGAGCCGGGCAGCGGCGACATGGATTGGCAAGGCAAGCTCGATTGGCTCACCCGCGCCGGCTATCGCGGCCCTGTCGGTCTCGAATTCCGCCCCACCGTTCCAACCGTCGCCGCGCTCGAACGCGTGCTGTCCCGCTAACCCTCCCTCATCTCGGGCCCTTCTTTACCCATGGACTACACCACCCTCCCCCTCGACGCCGGAGCCATCCTTGCAGGCGTGCGCCCATGGGTCGAATGCGAAAGCCCCTCCTGGGATGCCGCCGCCGTCAATCGCATGATGGATCTGGCCGCCACGCACATGCAGAGCATGGGCGCGACCCTCGAGCGCTTCCCCGGCGAGAAGGGCTTTGGCGATTGCCTTTATGCTGATTTCAATCCCGAGGACCCGCGCCCGGGCATCCTCCTCCTCGGCCATCTCGATACCGTCCATCCTATCGGCACCCTCGCCGGCCCGCTCAGCTGGCGCCAGGACGGCAACAAGGCCTATGGCCCCGGCCTTTACGACATGAAGAGCGGCAACTATCTCGCCCTCGAAGTGCTGCGCCTGCTGCGCGAAGGCGGCGCCAATTTCCACCTGCCCGTCCGCATGCTCCTCGTGTCGGACGAGGAATCGGGCAGCCCGTTCAGCCGCCCGCTGATCGAGCGCATCGCCCGCAACCAGCGCTTCGTGCTCGTGGTTGAAGGCGGCGACACCAGCGGCAACCTCGCCGTCGGCCGCTACCCCGTCGCGCGCTTCCGCATCCGCACCTATGGCAAGTCCAGCCACGCCCTGATCGAGCCCGGCATCGGCGTGTCCGCCCTGTCGGGCCTCGCCCGCATCGTGCCGCGCGTCGAAGCCCTGGCCCAACCCGGGCGCTCGCTCACCGTCAACTATATCCAGGCCGGCCAGCACGTCGCCATCATCCCCACCGAAGGCACGATCGGCCTCGTCTCCACCGCCAAGACCCTCGACCTCCTCGAAGACGTCTACCACCAGCTCGTGCGCATCGTTCAAGAAGAGATGGGCGAGCGCGGCGAAGTAATCCGCTTCTCCAACCGCCCGCTCTGGACCCCGACGGAGGCCGACCACGCGCTCTGGCAGCAGGCTCGCAGCCTCGCCGACCCACTCGACCTGCCATTCGGTCACGACATGATGTTCGGCGGCTCGGATGGCAACATCACCGGCGCGCTCGGTGTCCCCACCCTCGATTGTCTCGGACCATTGGGAGCCGATGCCCATCAATTGACCGAGCACATCCTGCTCGATTCCGT
>JAQSXP010000267.1 GCA_029256605.1 Devosia sp.
ACATCGGGCGCATAGCGGATGAGGTCGGGACGGAGGCGGATGAGCGCCAGATCCTTGACCTTGGCTTCGAGCATGACGTCGAAGTCCAAACCGGCGGCTGTGCGCATAAAGGCGGCAAACTCGAACGGGTTGACGAAATCGGCGTGACCCGTCCAAACCGGCGCTGCGTTGACCATGGTGGTTTTGCCCGTCTTCTTATCCTTGCGCGGCAATTGTCGCATCTCTGTGCGGGGGGAGGAGAAGTGCACTTTGGGACGCACGCCTTCCGGCCAGGTGCGCAGGATGGCGGTGAGGGTGTCGCGCATTCCGGCTTGTTCGGGGTTGAGGCACCAGAAATGCTGGTGGTCAAAGATCAGCCGCACGCCGGTATGCTGGTGGATCCAGAGCACATCGGCGGCTGAAAAACGCAGGTCGTCATGTTCGAGCACGAGCCGGCGCTGCACGGGTTCGGGCAGGCTCTTCCAGGTTTCCACCCAACGGGTGCGGGCGGCGTCCTTGTCGTCGTAAACGCCGCCGACATGGATGACGAGAACGGCTTCGGGGCCAAGCTCCATGGCGTCGAGCATTTCGGCCTGGGAGGTGAGGTCCCAGACGCTCTTGCGCACCAGTTCGGGATCAGGGCTGTTGAGGACCACGAACTGGCTGGGATGGAAGGACAGGCGCAGGCCGAGCTGGCGGGCCTTGGCGCCCGTAGCGGCCAATTCGGCGCGGCTATCGGCGACCATGGAATGAAAGAGCGGCATGTCCGGGTGGGTGGCGTAGGGCGCAAGGTCCGAGCTCATGCGGTACATGTGGATGCCGTGACCCACGAGGTAATCGAAGATGGCATCGAGATAGCCGAGGGACACCTTGAGGTGCGGCGCGTTCTGGGCGCGCCGGGCGTCGTTGCTCTTGAGCTCGGGCTTACCCATGATCTTGACGGGAACACCCAAGCGTAGGGGGAAATTGTCCATCCGGTACCTCCGGGGAAGGGAATGCGGGGCCAGGCGGCGCGTTCCCTTGACGAATGACAACCAATCATCGGCTGCCTCGTTTAGCTCGCAAGTGAGGGCCAATAAACGATGCCGCAGCAATGGGCGCAGTGGGGGAATGCGGCAGAGCGCTGGGTGCGCGACTTCCTTGCTCTTTATTGGAACGAATGGACGCTGCTGCAGGTGGCGCTGATCGCGCTGGCCTGGGTGGTGGCGCAATCTGCCGGCAAGGCGCTGGAGCGCCGGCTTGAGCGCTGGGCGCGCGGCATTCGTGGCAATCCCGACCTGCTGCGGCTGGTGATCACCACCATCCGGCGCTCGCACTGGGTGGTGTTTGTCGGGGTGCTGTTTGTGTTGCGCCTCGGCATGATCGCGGCCGATCTACCCGACGCGCTGGTTGCCACCGTGCTGCTGCTGGCCGCGGCTTGGCTGGTGCTGTCGGTGCTGACCCGGCTGATCCGCAACCGCACGCTGGCGCAGGCCGTGGCCGCGATCGGCTGGATCTATGTGGCCGTGCTGGTGCTTGGCCTGGGCACGCCGGTGGGGCAGGCGCTCGACTATATGGCGATCAGCATCGGGGAAGTACGCATCTCGGCGCTGCTGGTGATCCGGGCGGCGCTGGTGGTGACGGGCGTGGTGTGGCTGGCGCTGTTTGTCAGCCATGTGATCGAGGGGCGGATTGCCCGGGCCGACGATATGTCGGCCTCGGGCAAGGTGCTGTTTTCCAAGTTGATCCGCATCGTGCTGGTGATCGGGGCGGGAGCCTTCGCACTGACCGCCACCGGGGTCGACCTGACGGCGCTGACCGTAATCTCGGGGGCGGTGGGCGTCGGCATCGGCTTTGGGCTGCAGAAGGTCGTGTCCAACTTTATCTCGGGCATCTTGATCCTCCTTGATCGCTCGGTGAAGCCGGGCGACACGATCGAGGTGGGCGAGACCTTTGGCTGGATTACCGAATTGCGGGCGCGCTTTGTTTCCGTGGTGACGCGCGATGGGCGCAAGTACCTGATCCCCAATGAGGACTTCATCACCCAGCAGGTCATCAACTGGAGTTATTCGGACCAGAATGTGCGCATCGATGTGGAGTTCGGCGTCAGCTACGACGCCGATCCGCATCGGGTGACAACGGTCGCCATCGCTGCGGCCAGGGGCATTGCGCGGGTCAGCGCCTTCAAGGAGCCGGTCTGCTGGATGACGGCGTTTGGGGATTATGCGCTGCAGTTCAAACTGCGGTTCTGGATCAACGACCCGCAGAACGGGCTGACCAATGTGCGCGGGCAGGTGCTGCTCGCGCTTTGGGATGCGTTCAAGGCGGAAGGGATCGAGATCCCGATACCCCGCCAGGATGTGCGGCTGCAAAGCCCGTTGCAGATGGAAAAGGAAGCCTAGCCCGTGCTCATATTTCTCGACTTTGAAGCCTCCTCGCTGGAAAAGCAGAGCTACCCGATTGAAGTGGGCTGGGTGCGCGAAGACGGAACGGGCGACAGCCTGTTGATCAAACCGGCGCCTGATTGGACCGACTGGGACGCGGGTGCCGAAGCCATCCACCATATCACGCGGGAGGAACTGGAGGATAAGGGGATCGAGGTCACCGAAGCCTGCGAGCGGGTGCTGCAGCTTTGGGACGGCAACCGGGTGTTTGCCAGCGCCCCCTCCTGGGACGGGCATTGGCTGAGCATGCTGCTGCGGGCGGCGGGGCATCCGCGGCACCTGGTGCGGCTGGAAGCAACGGAAGCGGCGTTTGCGGAAGCAGCGGCACAGCGAGGGCTCGGGGCCCAAGAGGCACAGGCGGTGATAGAAGCGGCGCGCGCGGAAGCGGCGGCCAAGCCGGTGGCCCACCGGGCGCAGGAGGATGCCCGGCGCGAATGGCAGACCTGGCGGCAGGTGCTCGGCCAGGGTTGAGCGGTTGCGCGGGGCGGCGGGCTGGTCAACACTGGGCGCAGACGGCCCGAACCGATCGGGCGATTCCACAACCGGAGGGCCGCCATGCGCATCTATCTTGTTCTCGGACACCCCGACAGCGACAGCTTCAATGGCGCCCTTGCCGACGCCTATCAGGCGGCCGCCGAGGCCAAGGGGCATGAGGTACGCCGGCACAACTTGGGCGAGCTCAAGTTCGACCCCATCCTCTGGCACGGCTATGAGGTGATCCAGGATCTTGAGCCCGACCTCAAGGCGGCACAGGAAAACATCGCGTGGTGCGAGCGGATCGTGCTGTTTTACCCGGTGTGGTGGGGCTCGGTGCCGGCGCTGCTCAAGGGCTTTTTCGACCGGGCGATCCTGCCGGGCCAGGCGTTCAGCTACCATGAGAACGATCCCTTCTGGGACAAGCTCTTGAAGGGGCGCGACGCGCAGCTGTTCACGACATCGGATGGGCCGACGATCTATCTGCTGCTAGCTTATCGCAACAGCGATGTGGCGACGGTCAAGAATGCGGTGCTGCAGTTTTGCGGGATCCGGCCGGTCAAGGTCACCCGGTTCGGGGGGATCAAGACG
>JAQSXP010000268.1 GCA_029256605.1 Devosia sp.
GTGGATCACCACATTCTGCGCGAACAGCTCTTCCCGCAGGCTTTGCCAATGGTCCTGCTGCTCAAGCTGCAGGTGCTGCGCGAGGGTGGATATCTCGTCCAACTGCTCGCTGGGAGACAAGCCATCGGCGCTTTGCTTGACGAGACCTGCCCGCAGCTGCCCCTTGAGGCCCGCCACGCGGACCATAAAGAACTCATCGAGATTATTGGCTGAGATCGATACGAAGCGCAGCCGCTCGAGCAGCGGGTGGGCGGTGTTTGCCGCTTCCTCGAGCACGCGCATATTGAACTGCAACCAGCTGACTTCCCGGTTTACAAACCGTGCCGGGCTTTTGCGCAAAGCCTCGGCTTCCGGCACGGCGCTTTCCGCTTCCTCAATTTGACCGACTTCATTCATCTTCCGGCCCGCCCCAGTCCAACTCGTCGCTTCCTTCGCCCTGCGCCGCCATCCGACGGTCGAGCGCCTCGGCAGCGATGCTGCGGGTGATGGCAGTTCCCTTGGCCAGCGCCAGGCGATCCATCAGCTCCACGAGGCTAACTGCCTCGGCAGCCGATCTTTCCATGCGCGCCACGATAAAGGAAATCACCTTTGGCTCGACCACGATTTGACGGTCGCCAAATAGTTTCACCAACATCTGTGACAGCTGGATGTCATCGGTCATCTCGAGTGTAAATGCCGCAGCCCGGCGCGCGCGCGAGCGGACATCATCGGTCGCCAATGGCCAGTGTGCCACCCCTTCCCGGGCCGTCAACAGCAAGGGACGAGTGTCCCGCAGGGACTGGTTGAGCAGGTGGAACAAGGCGGCCTCGGGATAAGGCCGGCTGTCGGCATCTTCCACGATCACCGGCTGCTTGCCGCCTTCGCTCGCCAGCCGCTCGAGATCGTCTATCCCAGCGAACACCGCCCCGCTCCGCTCGGCAAAGATGCGCGCCAGATGCGACTTGCCCGATTTGGCTGGACCAACCAGCAGGGTGACCGGATCGGCCCAGTCCGGGAAACTCATGATCCGGCCATGGGCCAGCTCATTGCCTTCCCCGACAAGAAAATCCTCCAGGTCATGGGAGGGCGTATGCCCCAGATCCAGAGTCAGCTGGGGGCCGGTATCGGGAATCTCTTCGTCTTCAGACAACATCTGCATCGCCATCGATGCTGCCGGCTTCTCCCTGATACAGCGCGCTTTCGCGATATTTTCGGACGCCATAGCGCACCAGCACGCTTCCAATCGCGGCCATGGGAACGGCCAGCAGCAAACCAACAAAACCGAACAGGGCACCTAGGGCCAGCAGCGCGAACATCATCCAGACCGGGTTGATGTTGATCGTTGAGCCCACGAGCTTGGGGTAAAGGATGTTTCCTTCAACGAACTGGCCGACCATGTAGATCATGAAGACAATAACGATGAACCACCAGTCGGGCCAGAATTGGACGATAGCAATGCCCATGGAGAGCACAAAGCCCAAGGCAAAGCCAACAAAGGGGACAAAGCTGAACAGCCCGCCGATGAGCCCGATAGCGAGCCCGAAATTGAGCCCCACAAGGCTGAGGGCCGTTGCGTAGAAGGCCGCAAGGATCAGCACCACGCCGCCCTGACCGCGAATGGCGCCGCCCATGGCGCTGTCGACATCGCGCAGAATGCCCAGAATTTCTTGCTTGTGGTCGCGCGGCAGAAGGCTTTCGAGCCCGCGCACCATGCCCTCCCAATCGAGCAACAGGTAAAAGCAGACGACGGGCGTAAAGATGATGATGCCCACAGCGCTGATCAGCGTCGCTCCGCTTGAAAGCACTTCCCCGGTGAGGACACCCACAAGGCCCACCATGCGACCCATCAGGTCGGTCATGGTCGCTTCCACCTGCGCCGCGCGCTCAGGTCCAAGCCATGCATTGAGCTCAGGCGCCCATTTACGCGCCAATGCTTCCAACTCGGCCGCATAGCCCGGCAGCCGCTGCACCAGCCCGCCAACCTGCTGGGCGACGAGCGGTACCAGCATGAATATCAGGCCCAGAAGTATGGCCACGACTGTAGCCAGCACCAGCGCCGTCGCCCAAGCGCGGTTGAAGTGCCATTTCTGCAGTTGGTTGACGATCGGGTTGAGTAGATAGGCCAGCGCCGCCCCGACCACGAAAGGCAACAAGATGCCCCGGAACAGCCAGAGCAGCAGGATCAGTACCACAAATGATCCGATCCAGATCAGCACTTGATTTCGCAGTGTCATTGACTGGCCCGGCCCTTGCGTCGGTTGGGTGGAGAAGCTATCAGGCCGTCTACCGGCCCCCTCCGGAAATGGCAACTGCCCTGGTCTCTGGCCTGCGGCATTGCGCACGGTTTCCCCAATTGGCACTGAGGCCCATGTCCGACCCGCAAAACCTGCCACCAAACGGTCTCTCATACAAGCAGGCCGGCGTTGACATCGATGCGGGCAATGCCCTTGTCGATGCGATCAAGCCTGCCGTCCGCTCCACACGCCGGCCCGGTGCCGACGGCGAAATCGGCGGTCTTTCTCGACTACTTCGCGACGGGTGCGCTTGACGTGGAACAGGGCACGGCGATTGTCGAAGGTATCGCGGAAGGCTGCCGGCAGGCCGGCTGCGCCTTGATCGGTGGCGAAACCGCCGAGATGCCGGGCATGTATCACGGCAAGGACTATGATCTGGCGGGCTTTGCGGTCGGCGCTGCCGAACGGGGCACGCTGCTGCCGCGGGCAGACCTCGCACCCGGAGACACCCTGGTCGCCATTGCGTCGTCAGGCGTGCATTCCAACGGTTATTCGCTGGTCCGCAAGATCGTCGAACATTCCGGAAGTGACTGGTTCATGGATGCGCCCTTTGCGCCCGGCCAGTCTCTCGCTGACGCCCTCCTGACCCCTACCCGCATCTATGTGAAGCCCATCTTGGCGGCACTTAAGACGGGCATCGGCATCAAGGCCCTCGCTCACATCACTGGGGGTGGCTTTATCGACAATATCCCGCGCGTTCTACCCGATCACCTCGCCGCGCATGTGAACCTGCAAGCTATCACCGTGCCCAAAGTTTTCGGCTGGCTGGCCCACAATGGCGGCATCGCGGAAGCCGAATTGTTGCGCACCTTCAACTGCGGCGTCGGCATGCTGGTCGCCATTGCTCCGCAAGAGGCGGACGAGTTAGTGCAGCATCTCACCGCTGCGGGTGAAACGGCCTCGATCATAGGCCAACTGGTGGAACGCACCGGCGAAGCAGTGACGTTCGAGGGCAGGCTGCCGCTGTGAGCCGCACCCGCACCGCCATCCTGATCTCGGGGCGCGGCTCCAACATGGCGGCGCTGATCGAAGCGGCAAAGGCCGAGGACTACCCCGCAGAGATCGTGGGCGTGCTGTCCAACCGCGCCGCCGCCGAAGGGCTCAAGCTCGCGGCAGCCGAAGGGATTGCTACGGCGAGCCTGGCGCAAAGCCAATTCCCCAGCCGCGATATGTTCGAGGACGTGCTGACCCAAATTCTCGAAAGCTGGGACACCGAACTGGTCTGCCTGGCCGGCTTCATGCGCGTTCTCGGTGAGGACTTCGTCAATCGCTGGCAAGGGAGGCTGATCAACATCCACCCTTCCCTCCTTCCCCTCTACAAGGGGCTCGACACCCATGCACGAGCGCTCGCCGATGGCGCCACCCGTCACGGCTGTACGGTTCACTTCGTAACGCCTGGTCTGGATGAGGGGCCCGCGATTCTCCAGGCAGAGGTGCCGGTGCTGCCGGGCGACACGCCCGACACGCTCGCCGCGCGTGTTCTCGTCGAGGAGCACCGGCTATATCCGGAGGCGGTACGACAGCTCGCCTCCGGCGCGTTCGGGCCGCTGGGCAGCTTTAATCCGGCAGTGCTGCAATAAACGCCGTCACTACGGCTGCCGAGTTGTCCGACGCCAAGCCCATGAAGGTGCCCATCTCGTTTTCGCCCTCGCCACCTCCGGCCAAGTCGGATAGCGAGCGGAAGGCGATGAACGGCACGTCATTGGCATAGGCGACATGGGCTACGGCAGCACTCTCCATGTCGAGCACCTGGGCTTCAAAGTTCGCAAATGCATATTCACGCAGGTCAGCATTGTCGACAAAGGCAGCGCCCGAAACGCCATTGCCACCAACATGAATGGCGGGCGGCGTAGTAAGGCAGGCGTTCTGCGGCGAGCAATCTTCGAGCTTGATAGTGGCCGCCACCTTCTCGGCTACGGCCAGCAGCTCGGCATCGGCCGCAAACCAGAACTTCTCCTCGGGTTCACTCCCCTCCCGAGCAATGTCGACGTTCTGCGGGAACATCATGCCGAATGCGGGATGCGGCGTATCCATGAACGAGGGCGGCGTGAACTTGCCATCGACCTCACGAGCCATGATCACCTCGAGATACTGGCCCCACTGGGACGGCACGATCACATCACCGATGTTGCGCTGCGGATTGACGCCACCGGCAATGCCGGAAAACACAATGCTCTCGATGTTGAAATGATCCAGCGCCAGCTGCGAGGTCATGGCCGCATTCACCATGCTCACGCCGGTGAGGAATAGGACGACCGGCTTGCCTTCGATCACCCCAGTTGCAAAGGTGGTGCCATTGACCGAATAGTCGTTGCGCTCGCTCAGAGCTTCCTGCAGCGCGATCCACTCCGGTCCAAAGGCCGACATCACCGCGATGCGCGGCGTGGTATCCAGAGTTTCAGCGGCTCCCGCCGGGGCAACGGCGCCCAACACCATCGCGGCGCACACCAGTTGTTTAAGCACGATCATTCTCCCGTCCTCGTTATAGCACCATGCTAGACAAGCCCTGCCCCTCCAACCATGGCAACCTTTGCATGGCAGCCTTTCTCCACATCAGCATTGCTGATGGGTGCTATCGTCAAAATCGGTTCGACCTCCGTTCAGCAGAGGCGTAGCGTCGCCCGCGTTTTGTGAGGATGCGGCATGAGCTTGCGCGATTGGTTGTGGATCATTTTGTTGGGCGCCATCTGGGGCTGCTCGTTCATTTTCAATGCGATTCTGATCCGTGAGCTCGGCCCGGTGTGGGTCACATCGCTACGAGTCGCCATCGGGGCGCTCGGCTGCTGGGTTGCCCTGTTCGCCCTGCGCAAGGCGGTGCCGCGCAACCCGGTGCTATGGGTGCAACTGGGCGGGCTCGGCATCATCGCCTATGCCATCCCATTTGCGCTCTTTCCGCTGGCGCAAGCGCATCTTGCAAGCGGCATCGCCGCAATCATTAATGCCCTTACGCCGATGGTCACCGCCCTGATTTCCCATTTTTGGATTGGCGGAGAAAAAAGCACGCCCACCAAGTTCACTGGCGTCGCCATCGGTTTTGTGGGCGCCGCGATCCTGGTGTCGCCTGCCCTGTCGCATGGCGGCTCCTCCCAGCTCTGGGCCGTCGGTGCCTGCCTGGGAGCGACGCTGTGCTATGCCATCTCGCTCAACATCACCCGCAGCTTCAAGCATGTCGAACCCACGGCGCTAACGGCGATTGCCCTGACGGGCGCGGCAGTCGTGGCGATGCCCGTGGCGCTGATGAGCGAAGGCTTGCCCCATATTACGCGTGCCGAAACCTGGGGCGCGGCGGTGGCCATCGGGGTCTTGTCGACCGCCTTCACCTTCCAGATCATGTATCGGATCCTACCTCGGGTCGGCGCCACCAACTTTGCCACGACGACGCTGATCGCCCCCATTTCAGCGCTGATTCTGGGCGTGACCCTTCTCGGTGAAACTATCCTGCCAATCCAGTTGCTGGGCATGGTCGTGATCTTCCTTGGGCTGTTGTTTATTGACGGGCGTATTCGCCGCGCCTGGCAGCGCCTGCCAGCCTGAGGCGTGGCGGAACCCCGGCAGCCAACCAACGTTGGCTGCCAA
>JAQSXP010000269.1 GCA_029256605.1 Devosia sp.
CACCGACTTGGTGTAGATGGTCATGCTCATCGGCCCAGTAACCTGGGGAATGCGGTCGATCGAGAACTTGACGTCCTCGGCGGTCAGGTCGGAGCCGTCATGAAACTTGACGCCTTCCCGGATCTTGAACTCCCAGGTGTCGTCATCGATCGCGGTCCAGGAAGTGGCGATTGCCGGCTGCAGCTGCAGGTCCTTGTCGACGCCGACCAGCGTATCGAAGATGTGGCGCAGCGACTCTGCCTGGCTGCCCAGGGTCGACCAGTGTGGGTCGATTGAGTCAGGGCCCGCGCGCACGCCAATAGTCAAGTCATCAGCCATGACTTGGGCGGAAAGAGTAGTGGAGCCGATCAGTGCTAAGGTGAGGGCTAGGACGGCATTCTTCCGGAAAAGCATTTGAACCCCTTGATTACGGTGCGCCACTGTTCAATCTTGTTCTGACTGACTAGAACGCTCCCCACAAACGGAACTAGAATAGGGCCTCATGTCAAGCGCAGCTCGCCCGAATCCGCCGGAAAAACGATCAAATCGTTCTGGGCGCCTAGCACATACGCAAGCTGATCAAATCTTGAACACCTTGGCAGCCCGGCTCGACCGCGACTTGCCGGTACCACTTGGCGTGCAGCTGCAGGGCCTCATCCAATATGGCATCGCCCAGGGTGATCTGCCCGCCGGCATGCGCCTGCCCTCTGTACGCGATCTGGCCGAAAGCGCGGGCGTGGCCCCGATGACCATTGTGGGGGTCTACAATGAGCTCAAGCAGCAAAAGCTGATTGATTCCCGCGGCGGCGCCGGCACTTTCGTTTGTGAAACCGACAGCCTGCCTGATCCGACAATTTTCCAGCGGCTGAATCCGGCCATCGACGCGCTGCTGCAACTCGGCAAGAGCCTCGGCGTCGATGCCGGGGGCATCACCGCCATGATTGCGGCCCGGGCCGGGCACCTGCGCTTCCAGCAAGCCAATGGGCTCAATCTCGTGCTGGTGGGCTTATTCCCCGACGCAACGCAAGCCTATGCCGACCATATCCGCCCGCTGCTGCCCGAAACCGACACCATCCTGGCCACCACGCTCGATGCCTTACGGGCGGGTGCCCCCCTTCCCCCTGCCGACATCGTGCTGACCCTTGCCAATCGCCGCGCCGAGGTCGAACAGCTGGTTGCCCCGGGCGTGCCCGTGGTGGGGCTGCGCTTCATTGCGTCGGAAGCCACCCGGACGCGCCTCGCCGGGCTCGACCCCAGCATGCGCGTCGGCATTGTTTCGATCTTTCCCCAGTTCATGGCCATGATGAAGCCGGGCGTGATGCGCTTTTGCCCGCATGTAGCGAGCACCAGCATCACCATGGCCGACGACCCCGACCTCGAACGCTTCATCGAGCAGGCCGACGTTTTGGTTTACGCCACCGGTCTCGATTGGCTCGCCACCAAGATTGCCCCTCATCAGCAGGCCTTCGAATACCGGCACGCGCCGGACCGGACTTTCGTGCAGCAACACGTCCTGCCGCTGCTTGATACCCTCAGAAACAACACCACTGCCAAGGAGACAGCATGAAAATCGCCGACATGAATTGGTTTCAGGTCGAAACTTACCTGAAATCGGATGACCGGGCGATCGTGCCTCTCGGCTCTACCGAACAGCACGCCTATCTGAGCAATGCGGTGGACTCGATTCTTGCCGAGAAGATCTCGGTGGAAGCTGCTGAACCTTATGGCATTCCGGTGTTTCCGGCCCTGGCTTTCGGCATCACCCCCTACTTCGCCACCTATCCCGGCAGCATCACCCTGCGCATGGATACTTATGGGCGTATCATTACCGATATTCTCGATAGCCTCGCGAGCACTGGTTTTAAGCGCGTGCTGTTTGTGAACGGCCATGGCGGCAACACCCCCGGCCAGACCGCGGCGCTCGAATGGCTCAACAGCAATCCCGATTGCCGCATCCGCTGGCACAACTGGTGGAACGCGCCCAAGACGCTTGCCAAGGTGCACGCCATCGATCCGGTGGCTTCGCACGCCTCCTGGATGGAAAACTTTCCCTGGACGCGCCTGCCCAATATCGGCATGCCCGACGAGCAAAAGCCCATGGCCGATCTCGACAAGCTCAAGACCATGGACGCCGGCAAGGTCAAGGACTACCTCGGCGACGGCAATTTCGGCGGCCGCTATCAGCGCTCGGACGAAGACATGCAGGCGATCTGGGACGTTGCCATCGCCGAAACCCGCGCGCTGATCGAGGACGGCTGGGCATGACCGACACCATCCTGATCTGGGGCGCCGGCGCCATTGGCGGCACGCTCGGCGCCTTCATGGCGCGCGCTGGCGAGGATGTGCTGCTGGTGGATATCGTCCCCGAGCACGTCGCTGCCATCAACCAAAATGGCCTGCTCATCGAAGGGCCGGTGGAAACCTTCACCCAGCCCATGAAGGCGGCGCTGCCCGCTGACGTCACCGGCAAGTTCAAGACCGTGATCCTCGCGGTCAAGGCGCAGCACACCGAGGGGGCAATCGAAGCGCTGCGGCCATTCCTGGCCGAAGACGGCTATGTCGTATCCGCCCAGAATGGCCTCAACGAACTCACCATCGGCAAGCTGATCGGCCCCGAGCGCACCATTGGCTGCTTTGTCAATTTCGGCGCCGATTGGCTCGACGCCGGCAAGATTCTTTTGGGCAATCGCGGCAAGGTGGCCATTGGCGAGCTCGACGGCTCGATCACCGACCGGTTGCGCGAAGTGCATCGCCTGTTCTCGCTCTACGAGCCCGATGCCGAGCTCACCACCAATATCTGGGGCTATCTTTGGGGCAAGATGGGCTATGGCGGCATGCTGTTCGCCACCGCCCTCACCCCAGCCTCAATGTCGGACAACTTCGCCAGCGCCAAGCACGCCGCCGTCTTTGAAGGCCTTGGCCGCGAAGTGATGGCAGTTGCCCGCGCCCGCGGCGTAACGCCCTTGGGCTTTAACGGCTTTGACCCTCAGGCCTTCATGCCCGGCTCGAGCACGCAAGACGCCAAGCGTTCCATAGCCGCGATGGAAGAGCACAACCGTCACACCGCCAAGACCCACTCGGGCGTGTGGCGCGACATTGCCGTGCGCAAGCGCAAGACCGAGGTGGACGCCCAGTTCGCCATCATCATCGATCTTGCTCGGGAAGCAGGCGTCGAGGCCCCGATCACCAGGCGCCTGGTCGATCTGGTACACGAAGTGGAAAATGGCCGTCCCCAATCCTGGGATGTGCTCGATGAGTTGTTGGCAGCATGCAGCTAGATTTCACCGGTAAACGCGCGGTTGTCACCGGCGCCGCCCAGGGCATTGGCCGCTCCATCGTTGCGGCTCTCGCTGACGCCGGGGCCCGCGTGGTCGCTCTCGACCTTGACCCGCAAGGGCTGCTGGAAGCCAAGGCGGCAGGCGCCGAGCACACCATGACGCTCGATCTTGCCGATCGCAGCCAGGTGCAGGCAAGGTTCGCCGAGATGGTGGCCCAGCCGCTGGAAAACGTCTCCGAGCATGATTGGCATCAGCTCTTTGCCGCCAATGTGGACGCCGCCTTCTGGTGCGCCCAGGCTGCCGCGCCTGGGATGAAAGCGCAAAGAGACGGGCGCATTGTCACCATCGCGTCGGGCGCTGGCTTGCGCCCGAGCCTGACCGGCATCCAGGCCTATAGCTCGGCCAAGCACGCCCTTGTGGGCCTG
>JAQSXP010000270.1 GCA_029256605.1 Devosia sp.
CGTGCCCCACCAGATCAGCTGGTCCAGCATGTCCTTGGCGCTCGGGCCGATCGAGCCTTCGATATCGCTGAAGGACTTGTTCTGGCCGCCAAGCGGATGGACGGCAAAGAAGTCGCTGCCCCCGATATGGACGGCCGAACGGGTCGAAACCATCTGCATCTCTACGCCGATATTGCGCAGATGCTCGGCCGCACGGGTGCCGCCAACGCTGCCATAGGCCACAATGCCGAAGGGCTTGCGATTCCATTCAAGATAAGCCTGATCGATGGCGTTCTTGAGCGCACCGGTGATGGAGCGGTTGTATTCGGCCACAACGAAGATAAAGCCGTCGAACTCGGCCAGCTTCTTCTGCCAGGCGACCGCACGCGGATCGCTCGAGGGCATCCAAAGATTGGAGGCCATTTCATTGAAGAACGGCAGGTCGAAATCGCGCAGATCGACCAGCTCGGCATCGATTTCGTTGCGCGCATTGGCCTTGTCGAGGATCCACTGCGCCGGCTTGTCGCCGAAGCGGCTGTCGCGGGTGGACGAGATGATGACGCCGATTTTGAGTTTGGACATTGGAGAGCCCTCCTTGGTAACAAAACGTAACTGAGGCGATATATGTGCCTGTTCGTTTTTGGCGCAAGTGGGCACGCTGATGTCCTTGGGTTCCCCGCTCAACCCTAGGGCACACCAATGTAAGTGTCTGAAACGCTTGATCTCCAGCGTTTCCGGGCTTTTCCGGCGCTGGGACACGCCGACCACCGCTGGAGTGCGCAACAAAGCGTTCGCTAAAGCTGACCGACCAAAAAAGCCGTTAGCCGCCCAGCACCGCACGATAGCGGCGCACGGCTTCCGCAAAACCCATCAGTAGCGCGTCCGCAGTGATGCCATGGCCGATAGACACTTCGGCGACGCCGGGCACCGCATCCTGGAACGCGGGCAGATTGGCCAGGGTCAGATCATGTCCGGCATTGACGCCGAGCCCCAAAGCCAAGGCATCCACCGTGGTCTTGGCGAGGTCGGCCAGCGCCCGCTCGGCCCCTTCGGGGTCATCGAAGCACGCGCCATAGGGACCCGTATAAAGCTCGATCCGATCGGCGCCGAGGTCGCGCGCGGCGGCGGTGCCGTAAATGCCGGCATCAGGGTCGCAGAACAGCGACACCCGGCTGCCCATGTCCTTGAGCCGCGCAATCACCGGCCCCAGCATCGGCGCGGAAGCGGCAAAGTTCCAGCCATGGTCGGAGGTCGCCTGCGCCGGATCGTCGGGCACCAGCGTCACCTGTGCCGGGCGGACCGCGTCGATCAACGCCAGGAAATCCTCGCTCGGATAACCCTCGATATTGAACTCTGCCGCGGGATATTCCTCCCGCAGCAGCGCTGCCAGCTCGAACACATCCGTGCGCCGGATATGACGCTGGTCCGGGCGCGGATGGATGGTGATCCCGCTCGCCCCAGCATCGAGAACCACCCGCGCAATGCCGGTGACACTGGGCCAGGGCAAATCGCGGCGATTGCGCAGCTGCGCCACGGCATTGAGATTGACGGAAAGCAGGGTCATCGCGAACAACTCGCTATTGCATCGGGCGTGGAGATTAATTCACCAGCAGCAGTACTGATCCTCGCCGCCCGGCACAACAGCGCGATCACATGCCCTGTGGGCCGCGCGAGATGGCGGCCAGACCCGTGCGCACCACTTCCACCAGCCCCAGCGGCGCCATCAGCGCGATGAAGCTGTCGATCTTGCTCGACTTGCCCGTCACCTCGAACACAAAGCTTTCGACGGTCGCATCGACGATCTGGGCGCGGAAGGCGTCGGCCAGGCGCAGCGTTTCGGCGCGATGATCGCCCGAGCCCGCCACCTTGATCAGCGCCAGTTCGCGCTCCACCGAGTCCCCTTCGCTGGTCAGGTCATGCACCTTGTGCACCGGCACCAGCCGCTCGAGCTGCAGCTTGATCTGCACCAGCACCTTGGGCGTTGCCACCACCACCACGGTGATGCGGCTAAGTCGCTTGTCGTGTTCGGTCTCGCTGACGGTCAGGCTCTCGATATTGTAGCCCCGGGCCGAAAACAGCCCCACAACCCGCGCGAGAATGCCCGGCTCATTGTCCACCAGCACCGACAGCGTATGGCGCTCGATCTCCTGGTTTTCCTTGGCGATGAAATAGGCCGATCCGGTCGGCTGCAAATGTGCGTTCATGTTCTTGTTCTCCCTGGGCGTTTGGTCGATCGGACCTTCGCTCCGCCGAGCCGGCTGGCGAGCGGAGTAGAAGGAACGGCGATCAAACCAGCGCCCGTCCCTTTTCATCGATGATGGAGCCGATATTGGCGGTATCGGGCAGGATGATCTCGTTATGCGGCTTGCCCGAGGGGATCATCGGCAGCGCATTCTCATCCTTTTCGACCACGCAATCGAACAACACCGGACCATCATAATCGAGCATTTCGGCAATGGCCGCGTCGAGCTCGGCCGGGTTCTCGCACCGGATACCTTTGCCGCCATAAGCCTCTGCCAGCTTGACGAAATCGGGCAGCGACTCCGAATAGGAATGCGCGTAGCGCGAACCATGCAGCAGGTCCTGCCACTGGCGCACCATTCCCATGCGCTCATTGTTGAGGATGAAGATCTTGACCGGCAAGCGGTACTGCACCGCGGTCGACAGCTCCTGCATCGTCATCTGCACGCTGGCTTCACCGGCAATGTCGATCACCAGCGCATCGGGATGCGCCACCTGCACGCCAACGGCTGCCGGCAGGCCATAGCCCATCGTTCCGAGCCCGCCCGAGGTCATCCAGCGATTGGGCTTTTGAAAATGGAAGTGCTGCGCCGCCCACATCTGGTGCTGCCCCACCTCGGTGGTGATGTAGACATCCCGGTCCTTGGTCGCCTCATAAAGCCGCTGGATGGCATATTGCGGCTTGATCGTCGTATCCGAGTTCTGGAAGCCCAGCGAATTGACCGCGCGCCACTTGCCGATTTGCTCCCACCAGGGTGCCAGCGCTTCGGTGCGCGGCTGGTTGGTCCGCGAGCGCCAGATCCGCACCATCTCGGCCAATACGCGCCCACAATCGCCGATGATCGGCAGATCGACATGGATGATCTTGTTGATCGAACTGGGGTCGATATCGACATGGATCTTGCGGCTGCCTGGCGAGAACGCATCGACCCGTCCGGTGATGCGGTCGTCGAACCGCGCCCCGATATTGATCATCAGGTCGCAGTCATGCATCGCGAGATTGGCCTCGTAGGTCCCGTGCATGCCCAACATGCCCAGCCACTGCGGATTGGCCGCGGGGAAAGCGCCCAGGCCCATTAGCGTCGAAGTCACCGGGAATCCGGTCAACTCGGCCAGTTCGCGCAGATGCTCGGAAGCCTGCGGCCCGGCATTGATGACGCCGCCACCGGTATAAAACACCGGCCGTTCGGCCTTGAGCATCAGCTCGACCGCCGCCTCGATGGCCGCGA
>JAQSXP010000271.1 GCA_029256605.1 Devosia sp.
GCAAGGCGATGCCACCGCCAAGAGCGTCGAAGAAGCCGATGTGTTCGCCATTCACCATGAGGGTGGCCAGTTCTGCGTTCAGGTGTTCTTTTTCCGAGCTTTCCAGAACTGGGGCAATCACGCCTTCCGCCCCCGTGCCGATGCCAGCATGACCGACGCCGAGGTGCTGGAAGCCTTTGTCAGCCAGTTCTATGAGTCGCGCACCCCGCCCAGGCTGGTGTTGCTCAGCCATGAACTGAGCGAGCCCCAACTCATGGAAGAAGCCCTGTCCTCGCGCGCCGAGTTCCGCGTGCGGGTGCAGACGCCGCAGCGCGGTGAAAAGCGCGATCTCGTCAATCACGCCCTCAACAATGCCCGCGAAGCACTGGGCCGCCAACTGGCCGAAGGCGCAACGAACCGAGCGCTCCTCGAAGGCGTCGGCGAGATCTTTGGCCTCCAGGAAGTGCCGCGCCGCATCGAGGTCTATGACAACTCCCACATCTCGGGCACCAATGCTGTGGGCGCCATGATCGTGGCGGGCGAAGAGGGCTTTTCCAAAAAGCACTATCGCACCTTCAATATCCGCTCGACCGATATCACCCCTGGCGACGATTTCGGCATGATGCGCGAGGTCCTCACCCGCCGCTTTAGCCGCCTCGCCGCTGAAAGCCCCGATGATGCCGAAGACGAAACCACCGGCATGCCCGATTGGCCCGACGTCGTGTTCATCGACGGCGGCGCCGGTCAGCTTAATGCGGTGCGCGAGGTCATCGCCAAGCTCAACTTGCCCAAGGACGTTACTTTTATCGGCATTGCGAAGGGCGAGGAGCGCGACGCCGGGCGTGAAAAGTTCTTCATGGAAGGGCGCGACGCCTTCATGCTCCCCCATCGCGACCCGGTGCTCTATTACGTGCAGCGCCTGCGCGACGAGGCGCACCGGTTCGCCATCGGCACCCACCGCGCCCGCCGCAAAAAGGATGTGGTCAAGAACCCGCTCGACGAGATCGATGGTATCGGGCCGACTCGCAAGCGGGCCCTGCTCAACCATTTCGGCTCCGCCAAGGCGGTTGGCCGCGCGTCCCTCATGGACCTCGCGGCGGTGCCGGGCATTTCCGACCAGATGGCGCAGATGATCTACGACCATTTCAACCGCGTGGAGTGAGAGCCCGGGGTGCAGCCTTAGCCATAAGACTGAGCTCAAGGCCCTCGACTCCTCTCGAAACCCGCGCTAAGCTTTCGTTCATGATCAGCGCCGCCACCTTCTCGTTTTGGTATTTTAGCTATCCGCTCCCGGCGGAGGCTACCGCGCGCTTGCACTGATCCCGACACGATCCAGTCAAACCCGAAGCCAGCCGCGCCCAACAGGCGGCTTTTTTGTTGGCCGCCTTCCCCTACCGAGGACCAACAATTGCTTAAATCAACTGACGACCTGCGCATCACTGCCATCACCGAGATTGCGACCCCAATCGAGGTGATGCGCCAGCATCCCCGCACCGATGCCGCGACCCGCACCGTGCTGAGCGCCCGCCACCAATTCAGCAACATCCTCAAGGGCAGCGATGACCGCCTCGCCGTTGTCGTTGGCCCCTGCTCCATCCACGATCCTTTGGCCGCCATGGACTACGCGCGTAGGCTGGCGGCGTTGCGGGACCAGCTCGGCGACCGCCTGCAGCTGATTATGCGCGTCTACTTCGAAAAGCCCCGCACCACCGTGGGCTGGAAGGGCCTGATCAACGATCCCAATCTCGATGGCTCCTTCGACATCGATACCGGCCTGCGCACCGCCCGCAACCTACTGCTCGAGATCAACAATCTCGAGCTCCCGGCGGCGTGCGAATTCCTCGACATGACCACCCCGCAATACATCGCTGACCTTGTGTCCTGGGCGGCCATCGGCGCCCGCACCACCGAGTCGCAGATCCATCGCGAACTCGCCTCTGGCCTGTCCTGCCCAGTAGGGTTCAAGAATAACACCGATGGCAACACCAAGATCGCCTTCGACGCGGTCAGTTCCGCCCGCGAACCTCACCACTTCCTCGCTGTCACCAAGTCGGGCCGCTCCGCCGTCGCCACCACCACCGGCAATCCGGACTGCCACATCATCCTTCGTGGGGGCAAAGCGCCGAACTATGACGCCGCCAGCGTGGCGCTCGCCGCCGACCAGGCCGGCAAATCCGGCCTGCCAGCGACCATCATGATCGATGCCAGTCACGCCAACTCGTCCAAGAAGCCCGAAAAGCAGCCCGAAGTGCTGCGCGATGTCGGCCTGCAGGTCGCCAGCGGTGATCGGCGCATCATCGGCGTCATGGTTGAATCCAACCTGGTTGCCGGCCGTCAGGACCTCGTGCCCGGCCAGGACCTCGTTTATGGCCAGTCGATCACTGATGGCTGCATCGATTGGGACACGACGGTCGCCGCACTCAGCAATCTGGCCGATGCTGTCACCGCTCGCCGCGAGGCGACCAACCAGCAGGTCGCCTGAACCTGCCAGCCTGCGCCCGGCGTCGCCGCGCCGCAGCTGCATCAACTGGGACGCGCCTCGACCCTTGACCGGTCGGGCGCCTTCCTGTCTTGTTCGCCCCATGGCCAAGTCCCAGATCACCTCAATCCCGAACCTCATCACTATCGCGCGCATCTTTGCGATCGTGCCGATCGCCTGGCTGGTGATGACCGGCGACCAAAACTTGCGTGCCGTGGCGCTGGTATTGTTCGTCATTGCGGCGGCCAGCGACTGGGTGGATGGCTATCTCGCGCGCAAATGGCAGCAGGTCTCGCCCCTCGGGCGCATGCTCGATCCCATCGCGGACAAGATGCTGGTCGGCATCATGATCGCCGTGCTCGCCTGGGATGGCAGCTTTTCGGGGTGGGACATGATTCCGGTAATCGCCATCCTCTTTCGCGAGTTCTTCATCTCGGGGCTGCGCGAGTTTCTCGGCAATGTGAAGGTCGTCCTCCCCGTCAGCCAGCTCGCCAAGTGGAAAACCACCGTGCAGCTGGTCGCCCTGACCCTGGTGCTGCTGGAGCATCTCGTGCCTGGCCTTGGCCTGATCAGCGACCTCCTGCTTTGGCTCGCCGGCATCCTGACCCTCTGGACTGGCCTGCAATATTTCCGGGCCAGCTGGCCGCACCTGTCGGGCGAAGCGCCGTGAAAATCCTTTATTTCGCCTGGCTGCGCGAACGCCTCAACCGCAGCGAAGACGACGTCACCTTGCCGCCTGAGGTTGAAACCGCCGCCGATCTGCTGGCCTGGCTGGCCCAGCAGGACGAGGCGCTGGCACTCGCTCTTGAAAAACCCGAGCAGTTCAAGGTTTCACGCGACGCTCATATCATCGCCCATCATGCGTCCATTCTCGGTGCCAGCACAGTGGCGATCCTGCCGCCCATGACCGGCGGCTGAAATGTCCGTACGCATCACCGACCAGCCTTTTGATCCCGGCTTGCTCAGCAATGCCTTTTTGGCC
>JAQSXP010000272.1 GCA_029256605.1 Devosia sp.
GCAAGAAAGCTAGCGCTCCTTGGTATAGGCCACGCCGCCTGCCTTGGGGCCCACGGCCTTGCCGATAAAGCCCGCCAGCAGCACCACGGTCAGCACATAGGGCAGCGCCTGGATGGCCTGCACCGGCACGACGCCGATGATCGGCAGCTCGAAATTCTGCAGGCGGATCTGCAGCGCATCGAGAAAGCCGAACAGGAGGCAGGTGAACATGGCGGGCACCGGCTTCCACTTGGCAAAGATCAGCGCGGCAAGCGCGATATAGCCTTTGCCCGCCGTCATGTTGTTGCCGAAACCCGAGCCCTGGGCGATGGAGAAATAGGCCCCGGCCAGCCCGCAGAGCACGCCGGTGATCAGCACGGCCTGGAAGCGCAGCTTGTTGACCGAAATGCCGGCGGTATCGACCGCCTTGGGGTTTTCGCCGACCGCCCGCAGGCGCAGGCCAAAGCGGGTGCGATAGAGCACATAGGCGGTGACGGCCACCATGGCGAAGGCGACATAAACCAGGATGTAGTGGCCCGAGATCAGGTCGGCATAGATGGGGCCGATGATCGGCACCCCCGACAATTCACGCGCGAAAGGCAGCTCGATCGTGCCAAAGCGCCCGCTCGGGGGCAAGGCCGGGGTGCGGCCCCCCTGGCGGAACCATTGCTGCCCGAGAAAGGTCGTCAGCCCCGCCGCCAGCATGTTGATGGCGACGCCCGCGATCAGCTGGTTGCCCTTGAGGGTGATGGCAGCCACCCCCTGCAACAGGGCGGTCGAGACCGAAACCAGCGTGCCGGCCAACAAACCGAGCCAGACCGAGCCGCTGACGGCCGCGACGGCGGCAGCGGCAAAAGCGGCCGCCAGCATCTTGCCTTCCAGCCCGATATCGAAAATGCCGGCCCGCTCGGAATAAAGCCCGGCAAGGCAGGCCAGCAGCAGCGGGGTCGACAGGCGCAGCGTCGCATCGAGAATGGACAGAACGGCCGAGATACCCATGGCTCAGCTCTCGCTCGAAACGGTGGAGCGCGCGGCCGCTTCGGCGCGCGATTCCGGGCTGATGAGGAGAAAGCTACGCTGCAGGGCGGGCCGGAACAGGCCTTCCATGGCACCGGTAAAGAGGATCACGAGGGCCTGGATGATCACCACCACGGTGCGATCGAGCCCCGAAATCACATATTGCAACTCGTTGCCGCCCTGGTAGAGCGCCCCGAACAACAGGGCCGCCAGCGCAATGCCCAGCGGATGGTTGCGTCCCATCAGCGCCACGGCAATGCCGACAAAGCCGGCATCGGCGACAAAATCGAGCACCAGCCGGTTCTGCACGCCCAGCACTTCGTTGAACGCGACCATCCCCGCCAGCGCGCCCGACAGGGTCATGGTGATGATGATCATCTTGCTGTTGGAAATGCCGGCATAGCGCGCCGCTGTCGGGTTCTGCCCCATGGTGCGCAGGGCATAGCCAAAACGGGTATGCCAGATCAGCACGTAAACGGCGACGAGCGCCAGCAGCGCGATGACAATGGAGAGATTGACCGGCGTATAGTTGAAGGGCTCGAAGAACTGCCCCAGCTTGGGCATGCGCCCGGCTTCGGCGATCATGCGCGATTCCGGGCCCGAGACATTGGCGGGCTTGAGGACGCGGTTGAGCATGTAGATCATCAGCGCCGAGGCGATGAAATTGAACATGATGGTGGTGATCACCACATGGCTGCCGCGCTTGGCCTGCAGATAGCCCGGAATAAACGCCCAGGCCCCGCCAAACAGCGCCGCCGCCAGCAAGGCCACGGGCGCCACGATGAGCCAATGGGTGGTATCGAGCGCGGTCGCCGCCAGGATCACGCCGAGCCCGGCGACATAGGCCTGCCCATTGGCGCCGATATTGAAGAGCCCGCCATGGGCCGCCAGCGCCACGGCCAGCCCCGTGAAGATGAAGTTGGTGGTGTAATAAAGCGTATAGCCGATATTGTAGCCATTGCCGAAGGCGCCGGTGACAATGGCCCAGAGCGCTACGAACGGGTTCTGCCCAATCAGCAGCAGCACGATGCCCGAGACGATAAAGGCCAGCACGAGATTGAGCACCGGCAGCAGGGCAATATCGGCCCAGCGCGGCAATGGCCGAAGCGCACTCATTGGGCGGCCTTTCTGTCGGTGACGCCGGCCATCATCAATCCAAGTTCGCCTTCGGTGGCGGTGGCGGGATCGGCTTCGCCCACGATCTGGCCGTCAAACATCACGAGGATGCGGTCCGATAGCGAGCGGATTTCGTCGAGCTCGACGGAAACCACGAGGATCGCCTTGCCGGCATCGCGCATCCTGATGATCTGGTTGTGGATGAATTCGATGGCGCCGATGTCGACGCCGCGCGTGGGCTGGCCCACCACCAGCACATCGGGATTGCGCTCCATTTCGCGGGCCAGCACGATCTTTTGCTGGTTGCCGCCGGAAAACAGCGCCGTCTTGAGGTTGATGTCTGGGGGGCGCACGTCGAAAGTGGCGATGCGCTCGGCCGCGTCGCGCTTGGCGGCGGCAATATCGAGCAAGGGTCCGCGCCCATAGGCGGGATCGTCCTGGTAGCCGAGAATGGCGTTTTCCCATTCGGCAAAGCTGGTGACGAGACCCATGCGCTGCCGGTCCTCGGGCACATGGGCGAGGCCCGCGGCCCGCGCGCGCGCCGCGCCATCGTCGCCGCGCAGCGACAGCGGCTTGCCATTGAGGATCACCTCGCCTGCCCGCTGGTCGCGCATGCCGGTGACGGCCTCGAGCAGTTCGGTCTGGCCATTACCCGACACGCCGGCAATGCCCACGATCTCGCCGGCCCGTACGGAAAAGCTGACATCCTTGACCCGCACAATGCCCAGATCGTCGGCAACGACGAGGTTGCGCACCTCAAGCAGCGTCTTGCCGGGATGGGCGGGGCCTTTTTCGATGCGCAGCAAGACGCGGCGGCCAACCATCAGTTCGGCGAGCTGTTCGGGATTGGTGTCCCTGGTGGGGAGCGTCGCCACCATTTCGCCGCCGCGCATCACCGAAACATTGTCGGTGATGGCCATGATCTCGCGCAGCTTGTGGGTGATGATGATGACCGTCTTGCCCTGGTCGCGCAGGGTTTGCAGCACCCGGAACAGATCGTCGGCTTCCTTGGGGGTGAGCACGCCGGTAGGCTCATCCAGGATCAGCGTTTCGGCGCCGCGATAGAGCGCCTTGAGAATTTCCACCCGCTGCTGCTGGCCAACCGAGATATCCTCGATCACCGCATCGGGGTCGACCTGGAGGTCATATTCGTCTTCGAGGCGCTTGAGCTCCTTGCGGGCCCGGCTGAGGCTGGGGCGCAGCAGGGCGGAGTCCTCGGCGCCCAGCACCACGTTTTCGAGCACGGTGAAATTTTCCACCAGCATGAAGTGCTGGTGCACCATGCCGATGCCGAGCTGCAGCGCATGGCGGCTATCGGTGATGGC
>JAQSXP010000273.1 GCA_029256605.1 Devosia sp.
GCACCTTTTGCCAATGGCGGCATGGGCGTGATCCCCAATGTGATCACCCGCATCGAAAGCAAGGATGGCGAGCTGCTTTATGAAGCCAGCACCGCCGGCCCGGGCCGCGTGATCGCGCCCCATATCCTCGCCGAAATGAACGACATGCTCGAAACCGCCGTGGAAGTGGGTACCGGCAAGGGCGCCAACCTCAATGGCTGGCCCTTTGGCGGCAAGACCGGCACCAGCCAGCAATCCAAGGACGCGCTGTTTGTGGGCTACACCGCCCGCATGGTCACCGGCGTTTGGCTGGGTAATGACGACAGCTCCCCGACCACTTTGTCGGGCGGCAATGTGCCGGCGGCGATCTGGAGCCAGTTCATGACCAAGGCCCATGAAGGGCTCGCAGTCGCTCAGATCCCGGGCGGCGCGCCGGATGTCGCCACCACCCAGCCCGTGGCCCAGCCGGTCTATGATCCGCAAACCGGCCAGCAGGCGATCGATCCCACGACCGGCCAGCCCATGGTGCAATATGTGGACCCCACCACGGGCGAACCGGTAGACAATTATGCCGGCGCCGGCGCCCTCGCTGCGCCCGGTACCGCGATCGACCCGACGACGGGCCTGCCCGTCGATGCGGGGCAGGCGGCGCCAGGGATCGACCCCAACACTGGCTACCCGACCGGCGCCATTGTCGATGCTTCGGGCCAGCAGATCGATCCGACCACGGGTCTGCCGCTCGGCCAGGGCGGCGCGGACCAGGGCCTTGGCCAGGCGCCCATCGATCCCGATACCGGCATGCCGATGCAGTTGGTGGTGGACCCGTCCACGGGCCAGCAGGTCTGGGTGCCGAGCCAGCCGGCGCAGGCGCAGCAGCAATGGAGCCAGCCGCCGCAGGGTATGCAGGTACCCCAGGGCATGCAGCCGCCGGGCGAGTTCGTGCCGCCCCAGCCAGTCGAGAACTTCGCCCCGCCCCAGCCGGTGCAAACCCAGCCGGCCCCGAGCGGCGAGCGCAAGCCGCGCACGCTGATGGACATGATCTTTGGCGGCTGAGCCGGCTCTTCGGGCCTAGCTGGCCCGATAGGCCATCAGTTCGCGGCCATGGGTCTTGAGCCAGGCCCGGCCGCGATCCATGTCGGGCAGGGTGCGCTTGACCGTCGCCCAAAAGGCGGGGGAATGGTTCATTTCCACGAGATGGGCGACCTCATGGGCCGCCACATAATCGAGCACGAAGGACGGCGCGAGGATCAGCCGCCAATTGTAGTTGAGGCTGCCGCTCGATGAGCACGAGCCCCAGCGGCTGGCCTGATCGCGCATGGTGATCGAGCGTACGGTGACGCCGAGCCGGGCAGCATGGTGGGAGCTGCGCAGCTTGAGTTCGCGCGCCGCTTCTTCCTTGAGCCAATCAACGAGCCGGCGGGCGCGGTGGGCCACATCCCCGGGCACGAACAGCACCTGTTCGCCCTCCTGCTCTCCCACTTCCACCCGGCCGCGCAGCTTGCCGGTAGCCACGATCCGGTGCGGCACACCACGCAGGGGCACCAGCACGCCATCGGCAAAACTGACGGGCCCGGTCGTGCCATCGAGCCGCTCGGCGAGCCAGCCGGTCTGGCGCTGCAGGAAGGCTTGCGCATCGCTCCACCGCCCGCCCGGCGGTAGGGTCAGCACCGGCGTGCCGTTATGGGGGATGGAAAGGCGATAGGAGCGGGCGCGGGCATGGGTGCGCACGGCGACGCTCACGGTGCGATCGGCAATCCGGATTTCGGTCGAGGGAGGGATTTTGCTTTTAAAGAACAGGGCAGGGGTCCGCAGCGAATCAGCCATGCCCAGCCTAGCGCGCGCGGGGTGCACACCCCAAGAAAAAGGCGCCTTCCTTGCGGAAGACGCCCGTGCAACTGCCGTCCGAAGGGGCGCTTAGCTGCCCCAGTTGGCCGGATTGTTGTTGTCACCATAACCCTGGCGGGTGCCGTTGCGCTCGCTCATGAAGCGATCGAACTCTTCGCGATCCTTGGCCTTGTGCAGATTGGCCATATATTCGCGGAAGGCCTCGATCTCCTCGTCGAGCCGGCGGCGTTCTTCTTCGAGCCGGCGCAACTGCTCGCTGCGATACTCGTCAAAGGCGGCATTGCCGCTCGAGCTCGCCGCAAAGCCACCAGTAAAGCCCGAGCTCTTGTTGGACGATACAAACGAGCGCGCCTTGTTCCAATAGGCCTGGGCCTTTTCGGGCGAGCCGCCAAATTTCTCACCCCACAGGATATAGCCAAGAACGGCCAGACCCAGAGGCCAGAAGATGATAAAGCCTAGCACCATCAGGGCAATGGTCAGGGGGGACCAAGCCGGTTTGATAAGGGCAGTGTTCATGTTTTGCATTCTCCCAGTCACCAATAGGGCATACGTGGTCCCCCCCGACGCAGGATCAAGCTTGGGGGGTCAAAAAAATGGTCTTGAATCGATCCTCCCTTATGCCCATGCGCAAGCCTGGGTCTCAGCCGGGAGGCGCGTGCCATGACTTCGCTCGAGATCGCCGACGGCTTGCCGCGCCCCTCCACCTGGCGGCGGCTGCGGCTCGAAACCCTGGTGCTGCTGCGCTGGCTGGCGCTGGCCGGGCAAACCATCGGCGTGCTGTTCGTGGCGCTGGGGCTGGGCTATCCCGTGCCGCTGCTGGAATGCTTCGTCCTGATCGGCCTGTCGGCCGGGCTCAATGTCTGGCTGGGGTTGCGCTTTGGCGCGGCCCATCGGCCCACCACCCGGTTCATCGCCAGCCAGATTGCCTATGACTGCGTTCAGCTGGCGGGGCTGCTGGCGCTGACCGGCGGGCTGCACAATCCCTTTTCCGTCTTGCTGCTGGCGCCGGTTGCGGTTTCGGCAACCACCCTACCGCGGCGCGACACGCTCATCATCGCGCTGCTCGCCGCCCTCCTGGCTTCGATCCTCGCGGTCTGGCACCTGCCGCTGCCCTGGAGCCCCAATGAGCGCATCGTCTTTAACCGCATCTATGTGATCGGCATCTGGGTCGCGATCATCTGCGCGCTGACCTTCATTACCTTTTATATCAACCGGGTCGCCCATGAGGCGCGCCAGATCGGGGATGCCTTGGCGGCAACCGAGCTCGCGCTCTCGCGCAAGGAGCAGCTATCGGCCCTTGATGGCCTCGCGGCCGCAGCGGCGCACGAGTTGGGCACGCCCCTGTCCACCATTGCCCTTGCCGCCAAGGAAATGCGGGCGGAAGTGCCGCCGGACAGTGACCTTGCCAGTGACGTAGAATTGATCATTGCCCAGGCGGCGCGCTGCCGCGCCATTCTCGCTAAACTGCGCAATTTGGGCACCGAAGGGGGTGACCCGTTTGCCGCAGTGCCCCTGACTGACCTCCTCGCGGAAGTCGCGCGCCCCCATGAGGGCATGGGCAAGACGATCCTTTTCGATGTGGAAGGCTCGGGCGGCGAGCCGCCCGTGTT
>JAQSXP010000274.1 GCA_029256605.1 Devosia sp.
GACCACCGACGACTTCCCCGGCAAGACGCTGGGCGTCTGGTTCTTTGGCAATGAATATCCCTTCTACGCCTGGATGGCCAAGCTGGGCCTCGCCACCGATGGTAGCGAAGGAGGCGTCGAGGTGCTCCGCCAGGCCTTCAATGTCGATCCGCTGATCCAGAACCAGGCCGCCTGCATTTCCACCATGACCTATAACGAATTTGGCCAGGTGCTGCGGGCGGGCCTGACTGAGGAGGATCTGACGGTCTTTAACTATCGCGACGAAGGCGTCGGCATGCTCGAGGATGGGCTCTATGTGCTTGAGGAGAATCTCGCGGATCCTGCCTTTGTCGAGAAGATGACCAAGTTCGTGCGCGCCTCGATGAAGGGCTGGGAATATGCCCGCGCCAACCCCGAAGAAGCGGCTCAGATCGTGGTCGACAACGACATGACGGGCTCGATGACCGTGGAAGACCAGCTCTACCAGGTTACCGAGGTCAACAAGCTGACGGAAGGCTCAACCGGCGCGCTCGATGAAGCCGCCTATCAGCAGACCGTCGATACGCTGCTTTCGGCCGTGTCGCCCGACAATCCGGCCATCACCAAGGCTCCCGAAGGCGCCTTCAGCCATGTCGTGACCGACGGGCTCTAGTGGCGCGACATCGTTGGACGCGAGAAGGGCGGGAGCAATCCTGCCCTTTTTCATGACCAGATTTGATGCTGTTTTGCCCAGGAATGTACAATTTCTGGGCACCCTCCGGAACGAAAAGCAGTTCCTCACGGTTGAGTGAACATCGCGTCAAATGCCTGAGGACTCCATCATGAACTCCATCATTTATCTCGTCGGTCTTGTTGTGGTCGTCCTGGCCATCCTGTCTTTCCTCGGCCTCAGCTAGTCGAAACGGCAGCATTTCTCCGTTTCCTCCTGCGAAAGGCTCATCATGACCATAGAATCTACTCTGGGTGTAACCCGCGTAGCCCAAACCACCACTGATGGCGACCAGTCTTCCTATGTGGACTGGCCTGCCATCATTGCAGGTATCGTGCTCGCTTCGGCTATTTCTGTCGTGTTCATCAGCTTCGGCTCGGCAATCGGGCTGAACTTCCTCGATTTCAATGCCCGCGAAGCCGCTTCGCCGATCTTTGTCGCCATAGCGGCCGCCAGCTGGTTCTTGTGGGTTCAGGTCTCGAGCTTCATGGCCGGCGGCTACCTGACGGGTCGCCTGCGTCGTCGCTTCCACGATGCCACCGAGCACGAGAGTGATGTGCGCGATGGCGCCCATGGCCTGCTGGTCTGGGCGGGCGCTGTTGTTGTTGGCACCGTGCTGGCCGTGAGCGGCATTGGCGCCGCCGTCAACACCGCTGGTGCGGCTTTGTCCACCGCCACGGTTGCGGGCTCCAATGCAGCTGGCGCTGCCGCGGAAGCGACCGACCCCAATGCCTATTTCATCGATACCATGTTCCGCTCGCCCCAGCCGGCCAATTCCGAACAGGCCCGGGCAGAAGCCGGCCGCATCTTTGCCCAGGCTGCTCTGGGTGACGGCGCCGTTGCCGAGGAAGATCGCACCTATCTCGTCAATGTCGTTGCCGCCAATACGGGCCTGACGCCAGAAGAAGCCAATGCCCGCGTCGATCAGGCGATCGGCAATATCGAGCAGGCCCGTCAGGATGCGCTGGAAACCGCCCGCACCGCGCGCAACACCGGCATTCTGGCCTCGTTCCTCCTGGCTGCCTCGCTGCTGGTTTCCGGCATCGGCGCTTTCTGGGCGGCTCAGAAGGGTGGCAATCACCGCGATGAGAACAGCGTGTTTGCCGACGTGTTCCGCCGCTTCTAAGCGTCACTGAAAGGAGAACATCATGTTACGTGGTTTGGGTCTGTGGCTCCTGGGTGTGCCGATCTGGCTGATCATCATCATCATGATCTTTTTGAACTGAGCCTGAAGCGGGCGGGGAGCAATCCCCGCCCTTTTCATTCTTATCCGGCGAGCTGAGCGCGATCAGGTCTGGATCGCCGCCGCCACGATCACCCGCGCACCCGGCCCGTTGTCGACAAACTCCATCGAGCCGCCCAAGCGTTGCACAAGGCTGGCGAGCATGCGCGAGCCAAAACCGGTCCCCTCGGTCACCCCGCTATAGCCACGCCCACTATCGGCAACGATCAGGCGCAGCATGTCCCGATGCTGCTGCAGGCTGATGAGGAGGGGGCCCGGCTCGCCGCCATAGGCGTATTTTGTGACATTGGTGACGAGCTCGTTGACGATCAGCCCGACGCTGACCGCCCGATCGGTGCTGATCAGCATGGGGACGAGATCCAGCGTCACCTGGCGGCGCCAGCGCTCATCCATGGCTTTGAGCAGCTCATCGACCAATTCGGTGAGATAGCGCGACAAGTCGATGATTTCGACGCTGTCATCCTGATACAGGCGCCGATGGGCGAGGCCCACCGCCGACAGGCGGCCTTCCGCTTCCGCGAGATGCGCCTTGACCTCTTCGCCGGCATTGCGCCCCTGCATGCGCAAAAAGGCACCCACCAGCGCCAGGCTGTTCTGGACGCGGTGATTAACCTCGCGCAGGAGGAAGTCCTTTTGCCGGATAAGGCTCTCATTCTCGTTGAGAGTAGTCGTCAGCTCGCGATTGAGCTGCTTGATGCGGCTATTGTTGCGCGCCTCGGTCATCAACCGCACGATGCGCGAGGCCGACTCGGTCTGCGCCAGCGTCCAGGGGCGCGAGCGGCCGCGCACGCTTTCGGACCAGGCCTCAAAGGAAGCGCGCGGCTTGAGCACCGCGCCAGACTCGTGCGGCACATCCTTGTGCGGGTTGCCCGCCCATTTGACCGTCTGCAACTGCTCGGCGCGGAACCACATCAGGATGGTTGGCACCTCGGTGGACATGGTCACCGCGAGAAGGCCACTTGCCGTGTCCTGAAAGCCTTCTGCTGCAGGATAATCCTTGCCCAGTTCACGCGTGACCACCGGCTTGAGCGAGCCGGGATGGCGCACATGCTCGGCCAACCGGCGCACATCCATCGCATCGGGGCATCTGCCCGCCCGGAACAATTCGCCCCCTTGCACGGCGGCAAAGCCATCGGCTTGCAGCAGAGTGGCAAGCTCTTCGCCCGAGCGGGCAAAAAATTCCACCAGCGAGTTGTCCGTGCCGACGCGCGCCAGGATCGCGTCTTCCTGCGCGCGCAACGCGATGCGCTCGCGATACAGTTCGCCCTCGTCGCGCGCCTTGACCTGGCGGGCCAGGCTCGTGGCCATCGCCTGGCAGGCGAGCCGTGTGGTCAGCGACAATTCACGGGTTTCATGGTGATGGCAAGCAATCAGGCCCCACAACACGCCGTCCACCACAATGGACATGGATGCCGAAGCGCCCACTTCCATGTTCTTGAGATACTGGATGTGGATGGGCGAGACGCTGCGCAGCGTCGAGTCGCTCAGATCAATG
>JAQSXP010000275.1 GCA_029256605.1 Devosia sp.
GGGTGGAATAGCGCTCATGGAAGGGCGTGGTGATCACCCCGGGCGCTACGGCATTGACCCGAATGCCAAAGGGGATCAGTTCCTTGGCCATGCCGCGGGTGACATTGCCAATAAAGGCCTTGGAGGAGCCATAAAGCCCCGCGCCATTGCTGGCGCCGTTGCGCGCGGCAATCGAGGTGGTGTTGATGACAAAGCCGCCATTGCGCTTGAGATGGGGAATGGCGGCGCGGGTGGCCGAGAGCACCGAGCGGGCGTTGAGGTCCATGACGGCGTCATAGTGCTCGTCAGTCCATTCAGCATAAGGCTGGCGCGCGACCATGCCGCCGGCATTGTTGATGAGCCCGTCGAGGCGACCAAAGTGGGCGGCGGTGTCTTCGACGGCGCGGGCCAGTTCGCCCGAGCGCGAGGCATCGGCCTGTACCAGAAACACGGTGCCGCCGGCCGCTTCGATGGATTGCGCTAGCTCGGTGGCTTGGTCGACACTGCTGTTGTAGTGCAGGCCCACAAGGGCGCCCTGCTGGGCAAAGGCTTGGGCGAGGGCGGCGCCAATCCCGGTCGAGGCGCCGGTGATCAGAACAGCCTTGCCGGCGAGATCGGGAATGGTGAGGGTCGATGCGGGCACGGTGTGGTCCTCCAGAAGTGGAGGCCAGCGTTGCGACTGTATCAATGCTTGTCCACTGGTTTTTAGCTGCCATCGCCGCTAAACACAGCGTTGAGCAGGAGTATGCATGGCCGCCGATCGCAAGGATATCCACAATTCGGACGTGCCGGTGCTGTGCCGCAGCTGCGAAGCGCGCCACCGGGGCATGTGCGGCGTGCTGGAGCCGCAGCAATTGGTGGCGCTATCCAAGGCGACGCACAAGGCGCGCCACGAGCCAGGTACCGAGCTCATCGGGGAAAGCACCCAGATCGAGTCCTATGCCAATGTGATGCGCGGCGTGGTCAAGCTGACCAAGGTGCTCGAGGATGGGCGCCAGCAGGTGGTGGGGCTGCAATTCGCGCCCGATTTCCTCGGGCGCCTGTTCGGGCATGAAAATGCAATCGCGGCGGAAGCGGCGTCCACGGTGGATTTGTGCGTGGTCCCCAAGCGGGCGCTCGAAGGCTTGATCGAGGAAAACCCGGCGCTCGAGCATCGGCTGATGCAGCAAACGCTGCGCGAACTCGATGAAGCGCGTGACTGGATGGTGACGCTGGGGCGCAAGAGCGCGCAGGAAAAGCTCGCGAGTTTCCTGTACCTCCTGGCAACCCATTCCGACCCGGTGGCGGACCTTGCCAATGGCGCGCGCTTCGAGCTGCCGCTGACGCGCGCCGATATCGGCGATTTCCTGGGGCTGACGCTTGAGACGGTATCGCGCCAGATCAGCAAATTGCGCCAGCTGGGCGTGATCGTGGTGACCAATAACCGGCAGGTCGAGGTGGCCGACCTGCGTCGCCTGCAGGCGCTCTGCGGCTGACGCGTCCAAGCGAGCCGGCGCAAGTTGACGCATGGCCGCATCAAATCGGCGCTAACCAACCTAGGTGAAGGCTTTCGCGCACCAGCCGTGGCAAGCTAACATATGGCGAGCCACCGGTGCGGGAGCGGGCGGCTGTTGACAATGTGCTGGGGTGACCGACCAATCCGATGCTGAAGAATACCGAGCTGGCCGAGGCGGTCAGAAACACGGCCTATTTTCTGTGGGAACAGGATGGCCGCCCCGAGGGGCGAAGCTTTGAGTATTGGCTCAAGGCCAAGGAAATGCACTTGCGCCAGATGGCCTATGACCGCTGGCTGGCCGAAGGCACCCCGATCGGGCGCGCCGAAGAAATCTGGCGCGACGTGGCCGAAGAGATCGAAGACGACAACGCATAAGCAAACGGGCCCCGAAAGGGGCCCGCTGCGTTTGATTGACGTGGCGGCAAGGATCAGTCCTTGGCGCGTTCCACATAGGAATTGTCTTCGGTGAGGATGACGATGCGGGTGCCGGCGCCGATATGGGGCGGCACCATGACGCGCAGGCCATTATTGAGCAGGGCGGGCTTATAGGACGAGGACGCGGTCTGGCCCTTCACCACTGGCTCGGTCTCGACGATTTCGAAGGTGAGGCGCTGCGGCAGTTCCATGGAAAGGGCCGTGCCCTCGAAGGTCTTGAGGTGCACGCGCATGCCATCGACCAGATAGGCCTTCTGGTCGCCGATCACGTCATCGGCCACGGTGATCTGCTCGTAGGTCTCCGGGTTCATGAAGTGGTGACCTTCACCATCGGAATAGAGATAGTCGTATTCGCGGTCATCAACGTCGGCCTTTTCGACCATTTCGACGGTGCGCCAGCGGCCGACGACCTTCACGCCATCGCTGATGCGACGCATGTTGACGTTGGTGATGGAGTTGCCCTTGCCGGGATGCACATTTTCAGCCGTCAGCACCACGTGCAGATTGCCGTCCTGCTCGACGACGTTGCCCTTGCGCAGCGAAGAGGCGATGACCTTGACCATTATTTCTTCCTTGTTCACGCCGACCGGGCGGCCTAAAGCGTTGGCACAGAGCGCCGGCCGGGACGTGGATGGGTTGTTCGGTGCCGCCCGATACCCCAAATCCGGCAAATTCACCAGCCCCGAGCATGAAAGAGGCGCAGTTGCCCCGCCAATCCTTGCCAGTTGCCGCATCGCCATGGTGGACGCCCGAGCTGCATCGGGACCGTCGGCCCGTGCTGCTGGCGCGCAACCGGATGGAGGCGGGCGTGCGGGGATACCTGGCCGAGCACGACTTTCTCCTTGTGGATCCGCCGGGCTTGCAGCGCTCGCCCGGCAATGAAACCCATCTGCATGCGTTCGAGACCACTGCCATCGGCAATGACGGGGTGGGGCATCGCGCGTTTCTGCATACCTCGCCCGAATTTGCGATGAAAAAGCTGCTGGCGGCAGGCGAGCACAGGATCGCGAGCCTCGGGCATGTCTGGCGCAATCGCGAGCGAGGGGCGCTGCATGCGCCCGAGTTCACCATGCTGGAATGGTATCGGGTGGGCGAGGACTATACCGCGCTGATGGCTGACTGCATGGCGCTCCTGCGGTTGGCGGTCGCGGCGACAGGGGCGGAGCGGCTGCGGTGTCGCGGGCGGGAAGCCGACCCAGTCGCCGAGCCGGAGCGATTGAGCGTGGTGGACGCGTTTGCGCGCTTTGCCGGGATTGATCTTTTGGCGACGATGAACGCCAAGGGCGAGACGGATGCGGCAGCGCTGGCCGCGCAGATGCGGGGGCAGGGGCTGCAGGTGCCGGCGGAGCATAGCTGGAGCTATCTTTTCAGCCTCGTTCTGACCGAAAAGGTCGAGCCCAATCTGGGGCTGGGGCGAGTGACGATCCTGGATCGCTATCCGGCGGCGGAAGCGGCGCTGGCGCGGCGCTGCGCGGACGATGGGCGGGTGGCGGAACGGTTCGAGCTTTATGCCTGC
>JAQSXP010000276.1 GCA_029256605.1 Devosia sp.
GATTTGGGATGTGCCTTGCGATGTTGCCATGCCTTCGGCCACCCAGAACGAATTGACCGGCAAGGACGCACGGGCTCTCGTAAGCAATGGTGTGATCGCAGTGGGTGAGGGGGCAAACATGCCCACTACGCCCGAGGCGATCGGCATCTTCCGGCAGGCCAATGTGATGTTTGCCCCCGGCAAGGCCGCCAATGCCGGTGGCGTCGCCACCTCGGCGCTCGAAATGCAGCAGAATGCCTCGCGCGACAGCTGGAGTTTTGAGCAGACCGAGGCTCGGCTGGCCGAGATCATGCGCGCCATTCACGACAATTGCGCCAGCACCGCCGAGGAGTTCGGCTCACCCGGCGATTATGTGCTGGGCGCCAATATCGCCGGTTTCGTGCGCGTGGCCGAAGCCATGCGTGCGCTTGGCGTGGTTTAAGGCTGAGCGCCTTCAGCAAAGGAGGCGCCACCGGCGCCTCACCCAGCCTGACGCTGCCGGATCAGTGCTGCCACAGCACGAGGCCGGCCGCCGAGGCCATCATCACCCCGGCGGTCTTGTTGAGCCGGCGCAGGGCGAGCTCGCTCTTGAATACTTCGCGCGCCGCCGAAGCCAGCAATGCATAGCCGCAACCCACGATCAGCAGCACCACGACCACGATGACGGTCAGTTCGGCAAAGGCCAGCGGCGTCATTTGATCGAGCGGGATCACCGTGGGCAGGATGGCAAGGTAAAAGACGATGGTCTTGGGATTGCCCATGGTCAGCGAAAAGCCGGCCAGAAAGGTCTTGAAGGCGGCGTCGCGCCTGGGCTTCATCTGCTCGGCCCCCGGCGCGGCGGTCCAGAACTTGTAGGCGATAAAGAGCAGATAGGCCGTGCCCGCCCAGCGCACCAGCGTGAACACCGGCCCAAAATAGGTGGCAAGGGCCGCCAGGCCAAACACGGCGAAAACGAAATACACGAGATCGCCGACGAGGATGCCTAGCACCATTGGGAAGGCGCCGCCAAAGCCGCCGCCCAGCGCCCGCGCCACAATGGCAGCAACACCCGGGCCTGGTACCAGCACGGCAATGGCATAGGCGAGAGTAAAAGTCAGAAGGGTCCAGGGATCCATGATCACGCCTGCGCAAGCCGACAGCACCGCACAGGCAACCGCCGCTCTGCCCGATAGTGCGGGCGGAACGGCCGCGGACAATAAAGGGGTTACCCGCCGGCCCTGTGCCGGCTGGTATCTGACACAAAACCGGCGTTTGGCAAACTGCTTGCTGTCGCCCCCGCCGCGATCAGTTGCTGGCTGCCAGATCCTCCTGCGTCGCTTGCGGGCCGACCAGCATCAGGCTCGGTTCGGTGGCAAAAATCTGCTTGGCCATGGCCTGCACCTCATCTGCAGTGACTGCATCGATGAGCCCGGCGCGCTCGGTGATATAATCGATAGGCAGGTCGTCGAGCTGCTGGCCGATCATGGCCCGGGCGATGGAAACCGAGGAGCGCAGCTGGTTGATGGGATAGGCCCCGATCAGATAGCGCTGGATGCGCTCAAGCTCTACCGGATCGGGTCCGTTTTGGGCCAGGTCGCTGAGCGTTTCCTTGATCACCGCGATGGTTTGATCGGCCTGGTCAGCGCTTGTCGAGGTGCCGATGGTGATCGCCTGGGCATGGGCCAGTTCGACCATGTCGGCTGAAACCCCGTAGCTCAACCCACGCTTTTCGCGCACTTCCACATTGAGCAAAGAGAGCAGGCCGCCGCCACCCGCCAGTTCCGTCATCACATAGGCGGCGAAAAACTCCGGATCGTCCTGGGGGATGCTGGGAAAGGCCAGGTTGATCGTGGTTTGCGGAAGGGGATAGTTGACCGCCAGCTCTTGGCCGAAACTGAGTTGGGCCTCCGGGATCGCCATCAAGTCAGGCGCTTGGGGAAGCGCGCCAAACACCGCATCGATCATTTCGCCCGCCTGCTCGGCGGTGATGTCGCCAACAATGCCGATCTTGAGGTTTTCGCGCGCGAAAGCCGCATTGCGAAAGCCGGCAAGGCTTTCGGCTGTGATGGCAGGCAGCGTTTCGGGCGTGCCCTCGACCGGGCGGCTATAGGGATGCTCGCCAAACAGCGCCTCGTTCCACAGGCGCATGGCCTGATAGCCTGGATCCTGCGACTGGGCCACGAGCGCGGCCATCGCCTGATCGCGCATGCGATCAATGGCAGGCTGATCAAAGCGCGGCTCGTTGATGGCGAGCGCCAGGAGCGCTGTGCCATCGACACGCGCTTCCGAAAGCATGCGGGCGGAGCCAAAGAAGTTATCCTGATCCGCCGAGAACCGGATCTCGAGCCCCACTTCATCGAGCTGGGTCTGGAAGGCCTCGCTGTCGAGATCGCCAGCCCCCTCATCCAGCAGTGTCGACATCAGATTGGCCCGGCCGAGCTGATCGTCGGGGTCTTGCGTGGCGCCCGCACCCTTAAAGGCAAAGCCCACGGTGATGATCGGGATAGTGTGATCTTCCACCATCCAGGCGGCGATCCCGCTTGGCGAGGTGATGGGCGTGAACTCGGTTTCTGCACTGGCGGGCAGGGCCCAGGCGAGCAGCGCCAGTGGCGCCAGCAACAGGGTCAAAGCACGGCGCTGAGGTCGGAGTGAAACGATCATTGTTCGGGTTCCTCAGCTGGAGGCAGCAAAAAGCCGGTAACGGCATTCTCAGGGCGCAGATAGCGGGCGGCGACGTCTTGCACGTCCTTGGGCGTGACGGCGCGGATGCGGTCTGGCCAGGTGTCGAGGCCCTCGACGGTGCCGCCATTGGCCAGCCACATCCCATAGCCCATCGCCAGGTGAGAGGGGTCGTCGCGCTGAAAGACAGTGTCCCGCGCGAACCTGTCGGCGACGCGATCCACATCATCCTGGCTGACGCCATTGGCGATGATGTTCTCGATCTCGGCGGAGATGGCCGCAATCAACTCGTCGAGACTGACATCGGGTTGGGGTGCGCCCGAAAGGGTGAAGGTGCCCATGTCGAAGGCGGCGCCGTTATACGTGGCATTGGCCTGGGCCGCGATGCCCTGCTCCACCACAAGCTTTTGGTAAAGGATGCTGCGTGTGCCATCGCTCAATAGCCCCGCCAGAACATCGAGCGCCTCGGCTTCCCCCTCAGCGCCGGTGCGGTAGCTGGGCACAACCCAGCCGCGCGTAAAGCTGGGGAGGGCCACGCGTGGATCCGTGAGGGTTACGGTGCGGCTCGTTTCCTGCGGCGGCTCCTGGGGGCGCAGGCGCTCTGGCAGGTCGGGCCCGCGTGGCACGGCGCCATAGGTTTGCTCGGCCTGGGCAAAAACCGTTTCGGGGTCCACGTCCCCGGCGACAACAACAAGCGCGTTATTGGGCGCGTAGTATTGGTTGTAGAAGCTGAGCGCATCCTCACGGCTGAGCTCGGCGATCTCATGGGCCCAGCCAATC
>JAQSXP010000277.1 GCA_029256605.1 Devosia sp.
TGTTTGTATCATGGTAGAAACACCCCAACGTCAGGCACTCCAGCATCGGCTGCAGCCGGATCAGTACAGATCCCACGATTCGGCGCCGCCGCTGCTGTCCCGCCCCGTGCCCAGCACCAGTGCCCCACAGGTGCTGGCGCTGGCTACGCTGATCTCGTTCGTGCTGCTGATCTTGGTCGAACGGCAACCGGCTCTCCGGGCAATCTTCCCGGATGGCGACCTTTATTTCTCGCATTATGACGGCAATTATGCCGTGCCGCTGCGCATCTTCGTGTTGAGCTTTTATCTGGCCTTCGCCACCACGATTCAGGCACCAGGCTGGGCGCGGTTGCTGTTTGGCTTGGAGCTGGTGCTGCCCTTTGCCCTGTTCTGTGCCACGCTCGATCTTTGCAATGGCGTGTTGTTGGCCCTGACCGGCACGAGCCTGCCCCTGCAGGCGATCAGCATCATCACGGGTCTCGGGGGCTTTTACATCTTTTCGCTCACCATGCTGTCCTGCGCCGATATGCCCGAGCGCGACGATGCTCCGCTTAATTTGCGGTTCAAGCTGGGCTCGCTGCTGATCCTTGTTAGCACGATCGTGATTTCTGCGGCGGTGTCCGTCTGGGTGCTGCGGCTCGATCCGCCCATTGTCCACCGTCTGCGCGAGATGTCGCTGCTGGGCGGCGTCGCCGTCGGTTTGTTCATGTTCGTGCCGCTGGTTTTCTTCCTTCTCAACATCTTGGCCGCGATTCAGAACCTGTTCCGGGGCCGCCAGAATTTCGCCCCGGACATAACCCTGCTTATTCCGGCTCATAACGAAAGCTACAACATCGCTGCCGCCATCGCGGCTGCCGATGTTGCGGCAGGTAATTATGCCGGCGAGGTGACGCTGATCGTTGTGGACAATAACTCCAGCGACGATACGCCGGCGGCGGCCGAGGCGGCTTTCGCGCGCTGCGAGCATGTGACGGGGCAGTTGCTGCGTGAGCCCACGCCGGGCAAGTCGCACGCCCTGAACCAGGGCCTTGCGGCGGTGCAAACCGAGTTCTTTGCCCGCCTCGATGCCGATACGCTGCTCCATCCGCAACTGCTGACCGATTGCCTCGCCCACTTCGCCCATCCCTATGTCGGCTGTGTCGGTGGCATGCCCATGCCGCCGGGTGGCGGGCCCTTTGATGGGCCGCGCCAGATCGAGGTGTTGCTCAAGTCGGGCTATGATCAGGTGGCCTATGGTGCTGCGGACGTGATCATCGGCATTCCCGGGATGTTCGCCTGCTACCGCACCGCGGTTGTGCGCGAGGTCGGCGGCTTCGCCAATGGCTTGAACGGGGAGGATACCGATGTGGCGCTGCGGATCGGGGAGGCCGGATATCGGCTGATCGTTGATCCGGAGCTGACCTTCATTTCCGAGGTGCCACGCACCTTCGCGCATCTGCGCGAACAACGGCAGCGCTGGTATCGCTCGCTCTACCACGTGGCGGCGCGCAACCGCCAATTGCTGGCAGGCTTTACCCCCTCGGTGCGCGGCAAGATCGTGCTGCCCTTCATGCTGATGAATACAGGGCGGCGCGCCATGGGCTGGCCGCTGCTGTTTTTCGCGATCAACTTCCTGCTGCTTGATGCCGATCCCAGAAGCACGGCCAGCGCCACCTCGCTGCTCGCCATTCTGATGGGCGCCCCATTGATCAACGCTGTTGTCGCCATCCTCGTCAATCTGCGCCCTGGCGACTTGCTGCAACTGCCCGCCTATATCGCCTTTCGCATGCTGCGTTATTACTTCACTCTGGAAGCGGTGCTCTCGATGACCTTCGAGGGCTATGCGGCGAAGGTGCGCCTTGCCTCGCCGCGCAGTAATCGGGCTCGCCTGGCCGGTCCTCAAACGGTCCAAGGGCAAGCAATGGCTTATAGCGCAACCGATCGGGTCAACTAGGCCACACCGGTGTGCCACCGCGGGAGCGCCGTCCCCCGGCGAGATCAGGCAACCACCACATGAACCGGCCCGCGCCCAGAAATGGGGCGGGCCGATCGCCTGGAAGGGACAGGCACCAGCATGCAAGCGAGGAGAAAGGCCGTACCGATGCTGGAGGGGGTGAGCCCTGCCGCCTAGGGCCGGGAGGCAGGGGCCCGGTGGACCGCAGTGTGCCGCGAGCGCAGCATGTACCAGGCGACGGCCAGGAGGGCGCAGGCATAAGCGATCAGCAGGAACGAGACGATGTTGATCAGTTGCAGCGCGCTTTGCGATGGCATCGCCAGCAGCACTACGCCGACGCCAAGATGGGCGAGCGCCATGAACACCGCGGGCCAGAACCGATCCACGGTGCTGCGATATTTGTAAACGATATAAAGCTCCACCATTCCCGCGCACAGGGCGAGCAGGCCCACCACGGTGATGATGAATTTGGGCGTCACCTCGGGGCTCACATATTGGCTGCTGAAGATCAGGATGCCGGCGAGGACCTCGAGGACATTGCGCACCACATCGTTGAACTGCAGGTTGATGGTGGGGGTGCGGAATATGTCGGCGAGCAGGCCCAGCATGCCGTCGGCCACCAGCAGCATGGCCGAAATCACCACCAGCAGGCGCAGGGCGCCTTCGGGATCGTTGAGGCCGTAGATCCCGGCGGCCAGCATGATGGCGCTACGCGCAATCAGTACATAGGCGCCGTAGCGTTTGTGCTCTGTGGGATGGTCACTCATTTCGCGGCTCCTCGGGAGTGATGATGCTGGGCCATTTGCCCAAGCGGGGCGACCCGGAGCCTGCTGGGCCGGCGAGGGCCGAAAAGGATCGGAACTTCCTTGGCAGCGTCGGAGTAGCCTTCGGGCTTGGGGATGTTGAGCGTCAGAACGCCATTCTCGAACTTGGCATTGACGCTTTCGGCGTTCACCGGGAAGGGAGCGGTGAAGGTGCGGTTGAACGCGCCATAGCTGCGCTCGCTGCGATAAACCGAGCCCTCCTGGGCTTCGGTATGTTCCCGCTTTTCACCGCTGACCGTTACGGTGCGGTCCTGCACGGTGATCTTGACGTCCTCGTCGCTCATCCCCGGCAATTCGAGCGACAGCTCGAGACCGGAATCGGTTTGCCGCAGCTCGGCATCGGGCAGGAAGCCGCGCATCCGGCTGCTGATCGAGGTGGGAAAGCCGGGGGTCAGGGCGTCGAAAAACGCCTCGATGCGATCGCGAAGCGCATCCAATTGCCGATGATCACCACCGGTGTGAGCTGCCGGCTGGCCATTGCCGTTGGTGGTCGCAGGCGTTTTGTCAGTCATGGTCATTGTCGCATCCTTTCTGCGTGCATCCCTCGGGATGGAGCGAAAGGTAGCGTCGCCCCCAAGGGGCGCGGTGACCAAAGTCAAGCCGGGGTGCGAATTGAAGCGCGCCAAGCCTCGCAAAACCCGGGCTCCTCAACCGGAAAGCCGGCAGATCAGCCGGCCCCCCGTAAGGCTGCCCCAGGCGAATGCGCGCGGGTGTCGAGCGCGGCAATGCGGGTTTCGCGCGTTGATGAGCACACCGTGATCTGGCCGCGCGAGGCGGCGGGGGCAATCCCCAGCACCCTCCCGCAAGGCCGGGTCTGGTAGATCGCCGCGCCCATGGCGGCGAACACCAGCAGAATAATGGCAACGGCGATCCAGATCGGCTTCATCCGCCCTGTCCTGCTTACCTCGTGCAGCAAGGATACGCCGTGCCGGGAGGGCTGGATTGACGGGAATCAAGGCGCGGCTATTCCGCCCTGCCGCGCTCGCACGCGGGTCTTGACCTCGGTCAAAGCACACGCTGCCCGATGTGGGAAGCTTGGGGCAACCAAAGGAGCCGACATGCCCCACTTCCTTTCCCACCACCACAGCCAGTGAGCGCGCACCATGATCAAGGATATTGTCGTTCACCTCACCGGCTCGGATGAAGACCGGGTGCGCCTCGATTATGCCGAAACCCTGGCCGGGGTGTTCGATGCGCATCTGACGGGGCTGCTCGTGCATCTCGAGCCCGAACTGATCGCTTCCCCCGGCCTCATCTATGCCGATGTTATTCCCACCCTCATGGAGGACGCTGCGGCCCTTACTCAAAAGCGCCGCGAAACTCTTGCGGCCCGCTTTGCGCTCATGATCGTGCCCAATGACCTGCGCGTCGTTTCAGGGGTCACCGAGACGGTCGGGGAAGCGCTGGCCGAGGAAGCGCGCGCGGCCGATCTCTTCATCGGCACGCGGCCCTATGGCGATCCCGACAAGCACCACCGCGACGAGGAAGCGGTGCTGTTCGGCTCGGGCGGGCCGGCCTTGTTCCTGCCGCCGCAAAAGCCCGCCACCTTCCGGCTCGAGCAGGTGCTGGTGGCCTGGAAGAACCAGCGCGAAGCGGCCCGGGCGATCAAGGACGCCTTGCCGATCCTCAAGAAGGCCCAGCGCGTGGTGCTGGCGGTGGTGACCGACGAGCCCGAGGAGCTGGCCCAGACCGCGTCGGGCGCCGATATCGCGCGCTATCTCAGCCGCCACGATGTTCATGCCGAGATCAAGGAACTGGCGGGCTGGCATTCCGCCGCCGATGCCTTGTTGAGCGAAGCCAGGCTCTCGGGCGCCGATCTGGTTGTGGCAGGCGCTTATGGCCGCTCGCGCCTGCGCGAAAGGCTGCTCGGGGGCGTGACCCGGGCGCTGCTGAGCTCCTGCGATGTGCCCGTGCTGATGTCGCGCTAGCCGCCATTAGCAATGCCCGGCGGCCTCCTCGCCGCCGGTCTCCCACCCCTTCCCTTTACTTCCCGCATCATCCTCCCGGCCAATTTTGATCGGCCAAAAACCGGCTCCTTGACTTCCATCAACGAGCCCCGCGCCCAAAGCCATACCCTTTCTCGACAAGAGCCGGTGGGCCTCTTGCACAGGCTGCGGGCATGGCGCCCCCAGCCCGGCAACAGCATTGGCGCCCCTGGGCGCGGTCTTTGAGTTGGGTGAACCTAGCGAGATCAACAGGGATACGGGGAGAACTGCATGACCTTCCAGACCATCATCTTGCAGCGCCAGCCGGCCATGCCGCGTCCGGCGATGTATTTGGCGGAAACGGCTCAGGATGCGCTTTCAACCTATGCGGCCGGCTCCGAGATCTATGGCCAGGGAGAACTTGCCGGGCCCCTTTATGCGGTTGAGTTCGGGTGCGTACGCATTGGGCGGCTGACCCTTGAGGGCAAGCGGCAGGTGTGCGGGTTTTCCTTTATCGGCGACGTGTTTGGCTGGGAAAGCGGGCGCGAGCATCGCTTTTTCGCTGAAGCGGTCGGGGTGACCGGCATCCGGCTGCTGCGACCCAACCGCGATGCGCAGGCCGCGGCCAAGCTCTTTCCCCTGGTCGTGGAAAGCCTGACGCGCTTTCAGGAACACCTGCTGGTGCTGGGCAAGACCATTGTCGATGAGCGGCTGGCGGCGTTCCTTTGCGATCTGGCCTCGCGCCAGGCCAATGGCGCCCGGGTCGAGCTGCCCATGGCCCGCAACGACATTGCCGATTATCTCGGAGTCAGCTTTGAAACCGTGTCGCGCATCCTGCGGCGGTTTCGCGACCAGGGGCTGATCCGGGTCCCCGATATTCACTCCATCGAGATTCTCGACCGGGCCGCGCTCGAAGCCATTTGCGGGCGCGAGGCGGATTCGCCCCCCGGCGGGACCAGCCGCATCAACGATTTTCCGGTGCACAGCGACGAGCAAACCGCCCGATCCGAAAGGAGAAGCAAGTGAACGAACCCATCCGCAACCAGCCCATCATCGATGATTTCGAGTTCGAACTGCGTGGTGACACCAACCCGGCCTTTTCGGGCGTGGCAATCGGCCAGCGCCCACCGGTGATGGCTCGCCTGGCCGGCACGGTTCGGGCCGTGCTGGATGGATTGCGCGGCAAGACTGCCGCTTTGTTCAAGGCCGAGGTCTCGGCAGGCCGGGGGCAGCAGGCGCCCTTGGGCCGGCCGCGCCTGCGGGCCTTCCGGGCCACGCCGGGCAGAATCCGCTATCGCCCCAGCGGCCAGCGCCGCCCCGCGCCGCCGGCGGCCGCGACAACGCTCAGTGCTGGAGCCGGCCCGGGCGATGCTGCTCCAGCAGGAGAGGCCACAACCACCCAGGAGGGCGAACTCGAAGCCAAGGGCAGCGGCGTTGATGGCGCGGGCGGACCAGCCGCGCCCCGGGGCCGAGCCGTGCCGGTGGGCGGTCCC
>JAQSXP010000278.1 GCA_029256605.1 Devosia sp.
GGCGGTGAAGAGGCCCACTTCGGCCAGAACGGTGATGCCGATCGGCGTGCCGACGCGGAAAATCTGACCCAGGCGCTTCCAGTCGGCGGCCCAGAGGCGGTGCAGCAGGTGCAGACGGCGAAAGCGCCGATGGCGCAGCACAAAGATCGCCATGGTGGCAAACATGGTGATGTTGGTCAGCAGGGTCGCAAGGGCAGCGCCACGCAGCTCGAGGCGCGGCAGGCCCCAATTGCCAAAGATCAGCGCGTAATTGGCGAGCGCGTTGACGACAACGCCCCCGACGGTGATCAGCAGCACGACGCGGGTGGCATCAAAGGCGGCGAGCAGCGAGCGAAACGCGACAATGCCGAGCGCCGGGAACAGCAGCCAGATGGCGACATGGATGTATTGCTCGGCCAGGAGCGTGGCCGTTGGATCCTGCCCCAGAAGGGCAAAGACCGGCCGGATCTGCCAAATGATGGGCGTCAGAATGAGCGCGAGGATCGCCGCGGCCCATAGGCCCTGGCGCACGATATGGCGGATGGAGCGGGTGTCGCGGGCGCCGCGGGCCTGCGCGACAAGCGGCGCGACGGCACCGACGAGGCCGACACCGCCGACCAGGAACGGCATGAGGAAGGTGGTGGCAAGCGTCCCCGCGGCAAGCTGGCTCGGGCCGAGCCAGCCCAGCATGATCACGTCGGTGGTGGCGAGCGCGTTCTGCGCCAACTGGGCGATCACCAGTGGCCATGCCAAGGCAAAGGTGGCGCGCAGTTCGGCAATCCAGCTGGCGCGCACGGATGGAGGTGCAGCGGTGGCGTTGGCCACAACCGTGATTTGCTCGCTCATGTGATTTCGTCCTACTCGCGGGCGCATGCTCTAGCCCATCACTCAATGGGGTGGAAGAGCGGAGAAGGAAAAGGCGATGAAGCAAGGTGGAGTTTGGGCAAGGCTGCTGCTCGGGGGCGCCGGGGTCGTGGGTGCAATCGGTGTTGCGGCGGCTGCAGGGGCGTCACATGCCGGAGAGTCACGCAATATCGCGGCGATTTCGGCGGTGTGTCTTGCGCATGGACCGGCGCTGCTGGCGTTGGGCCTGGCCGGACGCGGGCGGGTGCTCGGCGTCGCGGGCGCATTGCTGGGGCTGGGGACGGCGCTCTTCGTGTTGGACCTCGGTATAAGGGAGTGGACGGGGCAGGGTGCCTTTCCCGGTGCCGCTCCGCTCGGCGGCATGGGCATGATCGGGGGATGGGTGGTGGTTGCGCTGGCCGGGCTCCTGCTCCGAGCCTCGCAAGAAAAAGTTTAGCGCCGCGATTTTTACCGGAACCAATCACTCGATCGTGCATTTGCCCCTCGATAGTTCCTGGAGGGTTTTCCATGCATAAGTTTCTGATCATCGCCGCTACCACCCTGTCGCTGGCTGCGTGTACTGCCACACAAGAGGGTGCTGCTGTCGGCGCAGGCGTTGGCGCCGTAACGGGCGCTGTTGCCACCGGTAGCGTTGCCGGTGCGGCTGTCGGCGCAGGCATTGGTGGCGTGGTCGGCGCAGCCGCCGGCAATGTCCTTGGTCGTGTCGATGGCGACAACAATATGTGCTGGTACGAAAACCGCAATGGCGGCCGGTACAAGGATGTCTGCCCACGCGGCTAAACAGGTCGCCGCATCGCCCCATGCGGCGCGCGCCCTTCTGGGCGCCAACACTCGGTCCGGAGTCCCTCCCGGGCCGAGTGTCTTTGTTTTGAGAGGACTTGAAATCTGTTTGCGGGTGCGGCATATTTGACAACATACGTTACACTCGTCTCGCGCTAATCAATCACCGGCGTGCCGGAAACTTGGCTACCTCCTGACTGTGAATCGTTAGACCGGGCCAAACTGGCCCGTATTCAACCCTTAGCCGCCGCGGCGGCGACCACTCGTTACGAGGATACCACTTCCATGGCCACGATCACCGGTACCGTGAAGTTCTTCAACACCACCAAGGGCTTCGGCTTCATCTCGCCAGAGAATGGCGAGAAGGACGCGTTTGTCCACATCTCCGCCGTCCAGCGTTCGGGCCTGCAGGGCCTGTATGAAGGCGACAAGGTGACCTATGAGCTCGAGACCGGCCGTGACGGCAAGGTTTCCGCGACCAACCTGACCCTGCTGAGCTAAGCTCACCATCGTCACGTTTTTCGGAAGGCCCCGGTTTCGGGGCCTTTTTTGTGTCTGGACCAGGTGCGGTCGGCATGGCCATGCCGTTGGCGCCCCCGGGGCTTTACTTTTTCTTCAATTCCGTCCATAAGCTAGGCATGCGTTTTACAGCCTACGTCGGCTGCCTGATCTGCCGATTTTCGGCCTGGCTACCTGCTCAACTTGCGAACGTGTATGCGCCCATCGACATGTTGTCATGGGCAACGGCTCGTTCGCTAGCGCGAGAGCAGATAGAAAGGATCAGCAATGATCACCGGCACCGTTAAGTTCTTCAACACCACCAAGGGCTTCGGCTTCATTTCGCCTGAGAATGGCGGCCAGGATGCATTCGTGCATATCTCTGCCGTCCAGCGTTCGGGCCTGCAGGGCCTGTATGAAGGCGACAAGGTCACCTACGAGCTCGAGACCGGCCGCGATGGCAAGGTTTCGGCCACGAACCTGACCCTGCTCGACAACTAAGCGATCCGTTTATCCGGATCTGGAAAGGCTCCCTGCGGGGAGCCTTTTTGTTTTTGGACGTGCCGTACCGCAAAGCCAATTGCCGACTTGACCGCCCTTGGGCGAGGGGCTAAAAACGAGCCAACTTTTTAATGGAGAGGTCCGTGCGGGCACTCATTCTCGTAGTAGGCTGGCGCATCGGCGACGTGGGATAACATCCCGCGCGAATGCTGATGCGCCGAAAACAGGTCCCAAACGGGACCTTTTTTATTGCCCATTTTCCGCCGGGGCGGAGGGGCGGAACCGAACGGCCCGGAGGGGCAACAAGGAGCAAGGACGATGGCGGAACACGAGAAGATGACGGGCGCCGAAATGGTGATCCAAGCGCTGACCGATCAGGGTGTCGAGCATATCTTTGGCTATCCCGGCGGCGCGGCCCTGCCGATCTATGACGCGATGTTCCAGCAGGAAACCATCCAGCACATCCTCGTGCGCCATGAACAGGGCGCGACCCATATGGCCGAGGGCTATGCCCGCTCGACCGGCAAGCCGGGCGTGGTGCTGGTGACATCGGGGCCGGGGGTGACCAATGCGATCACCGGGCTGACCGATGCGCTGCTCGATTCCATTCCGCTGGTGTGCATCACCGCCCAGGTGCCGACGTCGCTGATCGGCACCGACGCGTTCCAGGAATGCGACACGGTGGGCATCACCCGCTCCTGCACCAAGCACAATTACCTGGTCAAGCGCATCGAGGACCTGCCGCGGGTGCTCCATGAGGCGTTCTTGAT
>JAQSXP010000279.1 GCA_029256605.1 Devosia sp.
CTGGTCGGGCAGCATCTTGTAGGTCAGCGTCACGAGGAGGGCCACGCCCATGGTGGCGGTGAGCCCGGGCAGGATGCCGATCGCGAGCCCCAGCAAGGTGGCCCAGATGACGTTGAACAGCGAAGCTGGCGTCAGGAAATGGGCAAGTCCCTGCCCCAGCATGAACAGACCGTCGAGCATTGCGGCCTCCTAGGGCAGGCGAACCAGAAAAATGCGGGCAAAGACCCAGAAGATGCCACCACCCCCGGCAATGGCGATGCCGAGCGCCCAGAGCAGTGTGGGCAGCAGCGGCTTGGGCCGGTCGGCCAGGATGGTTTCAAAGAGGACGATGAAGGCAAAGATGAACAGGCCCGAAGCCAGCCAGAACGGCATGCGGCCAACCAGAACCAGGGTGTAGAACAGCGCCAGGGCCAGCACTGTGCCGATGCGCACGACCGGCCAGGAGACGAACACCCGCGCCAGCGCCGCCCCGCTCCCGGGCGCTACGAGCCGGGCGGAGCGGACCGCCAGCATCGCGCCCAACACCGTCAACGCTCCCCCAAGCAGCAGCGGCACGAGGCCGGGGATCGTCGCGGGATTGATGCGCCGCACTTCGAGCCGGTCCATGGTCCAGGAAAAATACACGATAACGAGGCCCAGCCCGACCAGCACCAAGGCGGTGATCAGATCGGCCCGGGCGCGGATCGCCTCTTCGGCTTGTTCGGGGACAGGGGTGATGTCGGTGGTCATGGCAGAACATGCCTTGTTGGACGAGGGAGCACCGGCGCTGGTGATGCCCTCCCCGCAAGAGGGAGGGCAAGCAGGCGCCGCGCCTCAGGGGAAGCTTGCCGGATCCTACTGGGCCGCCGCTTCAGTGCGCGTTTCGCAGTCGATGCCGATGGTCGAGGGATCATTGACTGCCTCGCCGCGGGCCACCGAAGAGCAAGCCTCGAGGATCACGACCGGCATGGCATTGGCGCGCGCTTCAGCGCCAAAGGACGGGGCAAACACCGCACCAAAGGTCTCGGCATAGTTCTTCAGCGCCTCGGAATTGACCACCTGCTCCGCCCAGATCTTGTCTACCGTCGCCACCACTTCAGGGGGCACGCCGGTGGGGATGAAGATGCCGAAATAATCGGGCGCCAGTTCCATCTCGGGCAGCCAATCGGTGATCGGGGGAATGGGATCCACCCCTTCGAGCACCAGCGGCTGATCGGACAATACGGCCAGCGGCACGAGGCGGCCGCCGCGGATCAATTCCGTCTGCTCGACGGCGAGTTGGGTCGTCACCATGGCTTCGCCGGACGCGGTGGCGATGGCTGCCGGGCCGCCGCCGTCATAGGTGATCATGTTGTAGTCAAAGCCATCGGCGGAGTCGGACAGTGCTGCAATCGCGGTGCCACCCGAGGAGGTGATGCCGGCCGTCGCTACCGTGATCTCAGGCCCGCGGGTCTTGAAGGCCTCGAGCAGCTGGCCAAAATCGGTGAATTCGCTGCCCGGCGGCACGGACACGACGGGCACATTGGCGACCGACAGATAAATATGCCAGTCATCGATATCGGTATCGGGCAGCAGGCCCGTCACCGAATAGGTGGCGTTGTTGGCAATGGCGTTGGCCGTCCAGGTATAGCCGTCGCGCGGGGCGTTGAGCACTTCCTGGGTGCCGATGGCGCCTGAAGCCCCGGGCTGGTTGACCACGACCACATCCACCCCGAGCGCTTCGGCGAGGATCGGGGCGGTGACGCGAGTCACCTGGTCGGTCGAGCCGCCCGCGCCCCAGGGAACAATCAGATTGATCGGGCGATCAGGCTTCCACTCCTGCGCACCGACAAGGGCTGTTCCCAGCAACAGCGCCGATGCGCCGCCCGCCAGGACAAACCGGAACTGTTTGTTCATCGTGCTTCCCTCCCATGCTGCGCGGTGCCCGGATATTTCCGGTGCCCGCACCAGCAGACTGCGACCGGGCGGAAGCGCTGTCAACCCACTAAGTAACCATCTGGTTATAGCGAAACGACCGTGCCAACCCGCATTTGTGCAGGGACTTCGGCAAGATAGCTGTTGCGCAACCCGGTCCGGCCTCTCTATCTGAACCGGGCGTAGATTTCGGGGCGGCGCATGGACTTGCAGGCGATCTTCATCATGTTCATGGCGCTTGCGGCCGGGGCCATCGTCAAGGGCGCCACCGGCATGGGCCTGCCCCTCATCGCCTTGCCGGTGCTCACTTCCGTCTTCGGGCTACAGCATGCGGTTGGCCTCATGGCCATTCCGCTGATCGTCACCAATCTGTGGCAAGTCTGGCGGTTTCGGGCTGAAGCGCGCGCGCCACGCCTCGCCTTCATGCCCTGGTTCCTGGTTTATGGCGCGCTCGGCATCGCCATTGGCACCTGGGTTTTGACCGCCCTGCCCGAGCGCGTCCTGGTGCTGGCGCTCGGCATTATCCTCTTGGCCTATGTCGGCCTGCGCCTCCTTGCGCCCCACTGGTCCCTGAGCCTGCCTTTGGCCAAGCGCCTCGCGCCTATAGCTGGAGTTGGTGGCGGCACCCTGCAGGGCGCAACCGGCATTTCCGCGCCGATCGGGGTCACCTATATCCACTCGATGAATCTGGACCGCCCCGCCCATGTCTACGCGGTTTCGGCCATGTTCCTGACCTTCTCGGTCGTGCAGCTGCCATCGCTGTGGATCGCGGGGATCATGCGGCCGGAGTGGCTGGTGCAGGGCCTCCTCGCCCTTCTCCCCATCCTCCTCTTCATGCCCCTCGGCCAATGGGCCAGCGGCAAGCTCAGCCGCAAGGCGTTCGATCGCATGATCCTGCTGTTCCTAGGGCTGATCGGCCTCAAGATGGTGATCGGAATTTAGGGGAACACCCGGCGGACGGGCAGAAGTCTGCCTGCCCTGATGCCAGAGCGGCAAGCTCGAAGCGCCGCCGACCGCTTAGGGGTTCGTGCCATGCTCGGGCGCCCCGTGGACGAGCTGGACATCGGGCGATTGCACCAGCACCAGATAGCGCTCGAACTGCACAAGAACATCGCTGATCAGCTGATCGCGGCTCATGCCCATGACATCATAGCCACGGCCACCGCTCGAGAAGTAGGTCCGCGCCTCGTAGCGAAATTCCGGCCTGGCGGCAGCCATTGCTGAAAAAGCCGCCTGCGGATGGGACGCCAGCCGCACGCCATAAACAAAGTCTCGCACCCCTTGGGCCGGCGAGCGCAATGCCACCGCGCCACCATCCTCTTCAACGACCTGACTCTGCCGACCGCGGACGCTCAATTCGGCGGCGACCTGTTCCAAAGCGGGCCGCACCGTGGTGCCGATAAACGCCTGCACCTGCGTTTCGGTGGGCGCCTGCAGCATCAACGCGAGACGTCGCTGCCAGGTGAGCCCGGCGGCGGGATAGGCCTGCACCCTGCCT
>JAQSXP010000280.1 GCA_029256605.1 Devosia sp.
GGTGGCATTGCCGAGCGCATGAAGTTCGGCGCGGTGATGGCGTTCCTCGCGATCTGGTTCACCTTCGCCTATCTGCCCATCGCCCATATGGTGTGGTCGGGTGCGGGCCTCTTCTTCCAGATGGGCGCGCTTGATTTTGCCGGCGGCACCGTCGTGCATATCAATTCGGGTGTTGCTGCACTCGTGGCCGCCATCGTGCTGGGGCCACGCCTTGGCTACCTCCGCGAGCCGATTGCGCCCCACAACCTCGTTTTCACCTATATCGGCGCGTGCCTGCTCTGGGTTGGCTGGTTTGGCTTCAATGCCGGCTCGGCCCTCGGCGCTAATGGCGTTGCCGCCCAGGCGTTCCTCAACACCATCACCGCTCCCGCTGCGGCCGGCATTGCCTGGGCCGTGGGCGAAAAGATCACCCGCGGCCATGCTTCGGCCCTGGGCTTTGTGTCGGGCGCCGTGGCCGGTCTCGTTGCCATCACGCCGGCCGCCGGTTTTGCTGGCACCTTTGGCTCGGTCGTGCTGGGAGCAGTCACCGGCTTTGTGTGCCTGTGGGCCGTCGTGACCCTCAAGCCGATGCTGAAGTATGACGACAGCCTCGATGTGTTCGGCATCCACGGCGTCGGCGGCATTGTCGGCGCGATCGGCACCGCTGTAGTCGCCGATCCGGCGCTGGGCGGCTTTGGCGCCGAGGGCTATGCCATGGGCGGCCAGCTCGTGACCCAGGTCATGGCGGTGGTTGTCGCCATCCTGTGGTCGGGCGTCGTGGCCTTTGTGGCGATGATGATCGTCAAGGCGATCTTTGGCGGGGCCCGCGTGCCCGAATCGGCCGAAGTCGATGGCCTCGATCTCTCGAGCCACGGCGAGCGCGCCTACAACTAACCCAAGCCTCCGGGTGGCGCCCCCTGCGCCGCCCGGATCCTCCGGCGACTGTTTATTGATCGTGGCGTGCGGCTCGTGTTCCTCTTGGCCCGCCCAGAGGCTTCCCACTCGCAAACTGCATGGGCCGCACTCCTCGATCAATCCTCCCAAAGTGCCGCCTTCCCCCCGCTGTTCGCGGCGCTGTGCCTGGGCCCGTTGCCTGCAACGGGCCCTTTTTCATGGGTAAGGGGGGATGGTTAGCCTGCGATTAACCACACGGCTCTAGCATCGCCGGCATGCGGCCTGGATTGTCCCGGGCGCCACCTAAACCATAGTGCCCCATGCCATCACACCCCACGCCAATGCTCGACGAGATTCGCTCGGTGCCACAACGCGGCAACCGGGCCGCAGCCAAGCCAGCGCCAGCTGCCGTGAGCGCCATCGCCATCCGCATCCCGGTGCGCCTTGTGGGACTGATCGGGCTGGGGCTGGTGGCGCTGTGCCTTGTGGCCATGGCCTCCTGGTCGGTGGATGACCCCAGCTTCACCTATGCCACGACCAAACCCGCCGCCAACTGGCTGGGTTTCCCCGGCGCCGTGATCGCCGATACGCTGTTCCAGGTGTTTGGCCTCGCCGCGACGGCGCTGCTGGTGCCGCCTGCGCTTTGGTTCTGGGCGATGTCGCGCCGGCGCCTGCCCACCCGCTTTGGCCTGCGCGCCATCAGCTGGATCGGCGCCACCATTCTCGTGGCCGGGGTACTGGCATTTGTGCCCATGCCCGCCACCTGGCCGCTGCCCACGGGGCTGGGCGGCATTGTCGGCACCGGCTTTACCGTACTCGCAACCCTGGTCGGTGGCGCCCAACCGCAGCCGCTGACCGCGGCGCTCTTTGCCATCATCCTTGCTGCGCCTGCCATGGCCCTGTTCTGGATCGGCATGGGGCTGGGCACCGCCCGCTCGGCCAATCCGGGCAAGCCGGCCAAGGCGGGCAGCAAGGCGGCGGTCGAGCCCGAGCCGCGCGACCTTGATGAGGAACGCGAAACCAATCCGCTGGTGGATGTGGCACTCGGCGCCATGGTGCATCTGGGCTATTCCATCCGCACCGCTTTCCGTCGTGCCCGCGCCAGCCACGCCGAAAAGCGCGCGGCCGACAATGCGCCCTTCCGCGACGATGAATTCGAACCGAGCCTTGATGGCCGGAGCGCACCCCAGCTCGAGCGGCGCGAGCCTGCAGTCGTGGCCGAGCCGCGCCGCGCCCTGTCGCGCACGATGCCCGAGCCCGGCTTTGCCGCCGAGCCGGTGGTGTCACCGCGCATCAATGCCCGCCCGAGCTATGATGAAACCGAGCTCGATTATCCCGATGAGGCCGACGAGGACGACGTCCCCTTCGTGCCCGAAGCGCCGGCAAAGCCGGTGGTCAATCACCGCCAGCAGGGCGATTCGCGCTTCCATCCGGTCAATCCGGCGGCGCCCCGCGTGGCCGCTCCCGCGCCCGCTCCGGTGCAGGGTCATCGCGTCGCGCGCGAAGCCCAGCCCTCGTTCCTTGACGAGCCCGGCGGGTTCGAGCTGCCCCCGCTGGCGCTACTGGCCGAGCCCAAGCACAAGGGCCCTTCGCCCGAACATGCCCCCGAGCGCCTCGAGGACATGGCGCGCCAGCTCGAAGGCGTGCTCGAAGATTTCGGCGTCAAGGGCGACATCATCAATGTCCGCCCCGGCCCTGTCGTTACCTTGTTCGAACTTGAGCCGGCGCCCGGCATCAAGTCGAGCCGCGTGATCTCGCTGGCCGACGACATTGCCCGCTCCATGTCGGCGATCTCCGCCCGTGTGGCCGTGGTACCCGGCCGCAATGCCATCGGCATCGAGCTGCCCAACCAGATGCGCGAAACCGTGTATTTCCGCGAAATGCTGGCCTCGTCTGACTTCGAGAAGATGAAGGGCAAGCTGCCCATTTGCCTGGGCAAAACCATTGGCGGCGAGCCGGTGATCGCCGATCTCGCGCGCATGCCGCACCTCCTGATCGCCGGCACCACCGGCTCGGGTAAATCGGTGGGTATCAACACCTTCATCCTGTCGCTGCTCTACCAGATGACGCCCGAGCAGTGCCGCATGATCATGATCGATCCCAAGATGCTCGAATTGAGCATCTATGACGGCATCCCCCATCTGCTGACCCCAGTGGTCACCGACCCCAACAAGGCGGTGGTGGCGCTCAAATGGGCCGTGCGCGAGATGGAAGATCGCTATCGCAAGATGAGCAAGATCGGCGTGCGCAACATCGATGGCTTCAACCAGCGCGTCACCGAATCCAAGGCGCGCGGGGAAGTGATCACCCGCACCGTCCAGACCGGGTTCGACCGCGAAACCGGCGAAGCAATCTTTGAATCGGAAGAGTTCGATCTCGAGCCCTTGCCCTATATTGTCGTCATCGTCGACGAAATGGCTGACCTGATGATGGTGGCAGGCAAGGACATCGAAGGCGCCATCCAGCGCCTGGCGCAAATGGCGCGTGCTGCCGGCATC
>JAQSXP010000281.1 GCA_029256605.1 Devosia sp.
GGGCGCCCGAATTCAACGAGATCGTGCTCGCGATCAATGCCACGGTCGAGGGGCAAACCACGGCCCACTACATCACCGACCGGCTGGGGCATGGCGCCATCAAGGTGACACGCCTCGCCCACGGGGTGCCCGTGGGCGGGGAGCTTGATTATCTGGATGAAGGCACGTTGAGCCAGGCGCTCAAGGCGCGCACGCTGGTTTAGCGGACACCCTTTTCGGGATCAAAGCCGTCATCTTCTTCCCACTCGGCTTCATCGAGCGGTTCGGGCTCGTCTTCATCATCATCGAGCGGATCAATATCGGCGGCTTCCCCGGTGATGGCGGCGCGGCCATCCACATCGTCGGGCGAAAGCGCATCGAGGTGGTCGTCCGGGTCCTGCGCCAGAACGCCGGTGGCATTGCCATAATCGAATTCATCATCGGCATCGGACAGCGAGCCCGAGAGTTCGGCAATGGCGCGGTCGATTTCATCGAGCAGCGGATCGCGATCGACGCGTTCGCCGGCCGGGCGATCTTCGCCATAAAGCAGGTCGTCCACCTCGTCCTGGCTGATCGGTTGGCCGACAATGACTTCATCGACGGCATCGGCCGGTTCGGTGTCTTGCGGCAGGATGGAGCCGGGATGGTTTGTGGGCATGGCTTGCTTCCTTGAGCGAGAGTGTTCGCCAGCACAACGCGCCGGGCGAGCGCCGGGTTCACTGCGCCCATCAACTGCTTGAGGGTCTGCAACGGGGACGCCGGCCTGCCCGTTGCTGGCTGAGCACAAGGAGCGGTTGATGAGCAAGGCATTGCACAAGGGCACGAAAGTGACGTGGAACTGGGCCGGCAGCACGGCCGAGGGCACGATCGTCGAGCGGTTCACCGACAAGGTCACCCGCACCATCAAGGGCGCCGAGGTGACGCGCAATGCCAGCCAGGAGGAGCCGGCCTTTTTGATCCGGCAGGAGGATGGCGACGAGGTGCTGAAAAGCGCCAGCGAGCTGGAAGCAAAATAGGCTGCAGGCTTACTCGCCGGCCAGCCGGGGTTGTTCCTCGAAATCCATGGCGTCGATGCGCTCGCCGCGCTTGTTGATCTTGCCGGTGGAAGTGAGGATATCGCCAATATCGCGGCTGGCCTGGTTGAAATGGGTCTGAAGCTTGTTGACCCGCTCGTCGAGACGCCCCAGATCGGCCAGCAATTCGCGCACTTCCCCCTGGATCAGATGGGCCTGTTCGCGCATGCGCACATCGCGCAAAAGGGCCTGGATCACCTGCACCGAGAGCATCAGGAGGGCCGGCGACACGATCACTACCCGGGCGCGCGCCGCCTTTTGCACCACATCGGGGAAATGCTCGTGAATATCGGCAAAGATGGATTCGGAGGGCACGAACATGAAGGCGGTGTCCTGGGTTTCCCCGGGAATCAGGTATTTTTCCGCTATTGCCTTCACATGCACGCCGATATCACCGCGAAACTGGGTTTGCGCGGCGCGTAAGGTTTCGGGTGAGTCAGCCATGCCCAGGCGCTGCCAGCTTTCCAGCGGAAACTTGGCATCGATCACGAGGCTCGGGGCGCCATTGGGCATGAGCACGAGGCAATCGGGGCGGCTGTTGTTGGACAGCGTTGACTGGAAGGAATAGCTGTTGGGCGCCAGCCCATCGGCAATGATCGCTTCCATGCGCCCTTGCCCGAACGCGCCGCGGGTTTGCTTATTGGCGAGAATGGATTGGAGCGAAACGATCTCGCTCGAGAGCGAGGTCATGGTGGATTGGGCGCGATCGATCACCGCCAGCCGTTCATGGAGCTTGGAGAGCCCCTCATCGGTCTTGGCGCGGGTCTCCTGCAGGGCTTGGCCGACGCGCTGGGAGGTTGAATCGAGCCGCTCGTTGACCAGACGCGCCAGATCGGAAGTGCGCGAGCCAAAGATCTCGGACATGGTCTGCATGCGGCCCGTCATCTCCGACTGCACCTGCATGAGCCCTGCCAGATGGCGCTCCATGGCTTCCGAGCGCGCCAGCACCGCCGCAGTTTCCGCAGCCCGCGCTTGCCCGGTGCGCAGCGCTGCGAGCAGCAGGCCGAGCAGCAGGAGCGCGATCAGCCCGCCCGCCAGCGCCAAGGCGTGCAGGGATGTGAGGGAAAATTGGCCGAAAACAAGAAGCGGGCTGTCCATGCTGCTGGTTTAGGACGATTCGGGCGTTCTTCCTATGTTCTTGTGCGGCGCGGCGCAAACGGGCGACCAGTTCCGGGGGAGTGACCCGGATTTTATGGGGCAACAACACAGGTTTAGGGAATGCCTACTCCCGCCCCCCCGGCGCGTTGCGGGTGAAGCCAGGAGAGAGCCATGCCACGATATTTCTTTGATACCGATGATGGCGACGTCTTGTTCAGGGACGAGATCGGCTCTGACCTGGCTGGTGACCACGCCGCGCGCAACGAAGCCTCAAGCGCCCTGGCGGAGCTGGCCAAGGACCATATTCCCGGGCCCGACCCGCAAAAGAACATCACCATGTGGGTGCGCAATGAAGAGGGTGAGACGATCCTGCAACTGGCGCTGAGCTTTGCAATCCGGCCCCTGAAATAGCGGCGCGGGCGCTACCGACCAGTTCGAGCCATTCAGTCGAGCCCCCCGGCGTAAGCAGTCAACTGGTCAATGGTGGTGCCCCAGCCTTCATCAAAGCCCAGTTCGGCGTGCTTGTGGCTATCGGCGGCGTTTTTGTGGAGGACACGAGCGGAATAGCGGGTGCCCGGCCCTTCGGGCGTAAAGGTGATGATCGCCGTCAGCGCCAGCCATGGCTCGGTGGGACGCCAGCCTTCGGCCAGCGCCGTGGTCCAGACCAGGCGCTGCTCGGGCAAAACATCGAGAAAGCAGGCTTCCACATGGGGTTGGAACGGCCCCTCCCCTTCGCGCATCCGGGTTTCAAAGCCGCCACCGGGGCGCAGATCGAGCTTGACCACCTCGCATTCAATGGGCGCCGGGATCCACCAGCGCGCGAGATGCTCCGGCCGGCTCCAAGCGGTCCAGACCTTGGCGGGCGCTGCGTTGATGAAGCGAGTAATGGTGAGTTCGTTGTCGCAAACAGTCATGGATTTGGCTCCTCGGCCAGATGGTTTTCGACATAGGCCGCGAGCCGATCCGCCCCGGCGCCCCAGAATGCGCGTTGCTCGGCCAGCCAGCTTTCGGCTTGCAACAGCCGCTCAGGCTCGATGCGGCAGGTGCGAATACGGCCGGTTTTTTCCGTCGCGATCAAACCGGTCTCCTCAAGCACCCGCAAATGCTTGAGAAAGGCGGGCAGGCCCATGGCGAAGGGCTCGGCCAGTTGCTTGACCGGCTTGGGGCCAGCCAGCAGCTGGCGCAGCACCGCCCGACGGGTTGGGTCGGCAAGGGCGTGAAAGGCTCCGTCTAGGGCGGGGTCAAAGTTCTCCATGTGGTGAACTATAGAAATCAGTTCACCACTTGGCAAACCAAATCGGTTGCGCGTTGGTAAGTGGCGCTCAGGCAGAGCGCGGTGGGTCCTGCTCGAACTGACCGGCACCGTTCACCGGTGTGAGCCAGGGTTCGCGGCGCTTGATCCAGCCTTCGCGGGTGGGCACGAAGCCCGCCGGGACTTGATCGAGCGAACCCAGCACGATTTCGGCGCCGCTGTCATCGAGATGAAAGAGCGGCGCGCCGCATTGAGGGCAAAAGCTGCGCCCCTCAAAAGTGGCG
>JAQSXP010000282.1 GCA_029256605.1 Devosia sp.
TTGACCCGCAAGGGTCCGGTCACCGGAACCGAGATGGTCCGGCCTTCTTCGGTGAAGCGCCAGTTGGATTGCCCCTGCAGGTTCACATCCACGATGCAGGGCAGCTTGCGCAGATCATCGGGGTGCTGCGGCGTACCGTGGCTTTTGAGCAGTGAGGGAGCTGCGCCTACCACCACATGCATATCGGCGATCTTGCGCGCGATGAGCGAGCTGTCGGCCAGTGTCGAGATGCGCAGCGCCACGTCGATCCCCTCGTCGACCAGGTCGACATAGCGATCTTCCAGCCGCAGATCGAGCGTCACTTTGGGGAACTTGACGAGATAGGAAAATATCGCCGGCGCCAGCGTGTCTTCGCCGAAATTGCGGGGCGCGGAAACCCGCAGCATGCCCCGCGGTTCTGCGGTCTGGTCAGTAATGGTTGCGTCGAGCTCGTCGAGCTGCTGCAGCAAAGCGCTGGCTTCCCGATAATAGGCTTCGCCCGCTTCCGTGAGGCTGAGCTTGCGGGTGGTCCGGTTCATCAGGCGGACGCCCAGATAATCCTCAAGATCGGTCACGTATTTGGAGAGCAGCGCCTTGGAGCGTCCGTGCTCTCGGGCCGCCGAAGAGAAACCGCCGGCGTCGAACACCTGCACGAAAGCACGAATGCGGGCGAGATCTTGGGTCATGGGCTCCGGACAAGGTCAGCAGGCTCGCCTCCGGGCATAAACTATCCGGTACAAGCGAACAACAAGCCGTCTTGGCCGTTGCACGATTAACGATAGGATGCTTGCTTGTTCGACGTATCCAAGGAGTTCGGACTATTTTCCCGCTCATGTCCAAACCCACATCCAGTTCCACGCTGTACCGCCTCATCGAAGCGGGGCAGTTGGCCCATAAAGCCCTGCTGACACCCTTGCTGGAACGCGGATTGGAGCCGGGCGATGACGCCGTGCTGTTTATCCTCGGCCGCGCGGCGACGCTGGAACGTGATCTGGCCAACGAACTGGGTCTGGATGAGGCAAGCCTCGCCCCGCGGCTGCGCCGGCTGATCGATCGGGAGCTGGTGGGCCAGCAGGCAGTCGGTCCTGAACTCGCGGTAGGCGTTGCCCTGACCGAACGCGGGCTGCGCATCCGCAACAATCTTGCCGATCACTGGGCGCAGCTCGAGGAAGCCTTGATGGGCGAGCTCAAGCCCAAGCAGCGCAAGAAGCTGGCCAATACCCTCAAGCGCTTTGTCGAGCTGCTTACGCTCTAAGCTGCGAAGATGACTGGCTTATTCAGCTTGGGTTCATCGGCAATGGTGTTTTCTGCCGCCATCGGCAGCTGATGCCGGACGACAGATTAGGAGTGGAGCAATGGCGTTAAACAAGAAGCTCTTGGCCAGCGGTTTTGCGGCTTTTGCGCTGCTGGGAACCACGGTGGCAGCTTCCGCGGCCCCTGCATTTGCCAGCGCCAATGTGAATGTGCGCTCGGGCCCGGGCACCGGCTATTCAGTGGTGGACAGCCTGCGGCGCGGTCAACCCGTGGACATCGACTACTGCCGCGGCAGCTGGTGCTTCATCACCAAGCCGGGCCCCGATGGCTGGGTTTCGGCGAACTACCTTGAGCGTGGCCGCGATCGCGGGCCGCGTTGGGATGATCGGGGCTGGGATCGCCCGCGCGGCTGGAACCCACCGCCTCCCCCGCCGCCCCGTTGGGATCCGCCGCGCCCCCCGCGCCACTATGACGATTATCGGCCTTATCGGGTCTACCCGGTCGAGCCTGAAGCAAGTTTCTGCTTCAATGGCCCCAATGGCTACTTCTGCGCCGGCAACTAGCTGGCTTGAGCGCCGCCCCCAGGGCGGCGCTTTCTATTCGACCCGCAGGCGATCGACATCGATCCCGCGCCGCTCCAGTGGCTCGCGCATGCGCCGCGACAGGAACTCGTTGAGACCATAGACGGCGAGCGCGCCGACCACGATGGCGATGGCAAAGCCGCGAAGTCCGTCCTGGCTCGCCGCAACGATGGCGCAAAACAGCGCTACCGCCGCCACCCCCAGCAGCGTCCAGCCCTTGCGCTCCCCAGCAATCCGCAGATTGCGCGCCCCGGAGTGCAGCAGATCGCGCAACTCGCTGTCGCTCATCGCCGCCAGCGCCGGATTGCTGCGTTCGCGCCGTATGGTCTCGATATAGGCGTCTACTCGCCGCAGCGTCAGTGCTTCGCGCTTGTCGGTGCCTTTGCCGCGCGCCAGGAGCTTGAAGCCGCCGCCGACCAGCAACAATACCAGCGCCAGCTCGATCAACCAGATCATCACCTGTTCTCCTCAGCCCTTAGTCTTTGCCCGGCAAGATTGGCTCCACTGCCGTCCGCTTGCGCCAGCTTTCCCGCGCCATCACCACGAGGCCTGCGGCCACAATGATCGCGGCGCCCAGCAGCGAGATGAAGTCGATCATGTGCCCGAACACAAGTACCGAAAGCACGATTGCCCAGGGCAGCGCGAAATAGTTGAACGGCTGCAATACGCTGGCAGGGGCAAGGCTCAGCGCCTGGACCATTAGCCCATGCCCGATGCAGGTCGTTGCAATGATGACGAGGATCAGCACAACATCAGGCCAGGGCATGGGCTGCCAGAAAAACACGCCGACTCCAGTGGACAGCACGAGACCGACAAAGCTGGCATAGGCCATGCTGGTCGCCGGGGTATCGTGGCGGCTCACCTTGCGGGTGATGACGATGTAGAGCGAGTACAGCGAGGCCGAAGCCATGGCGTGGAACACGCCCCAATCGAGCGGCAGTCCGCCCGGGCGCACAATGATCATCGCTCCCGCAAAACCAACGCCAACCGCGACCAGTCGAAACACTCCGACCTTTTCACCCAGGATCGGAATGGCAAACAGGGTTACCAGCAGCGGGTAAACCAGCGATATGGCCTGCAGTTCGGCGAGCGGCACGGTACGCAAGGCCAAGGCAAAGAACCAGATCTCCACGATCAGCAAGGTGCCGCGCAGCAGCTGCCATCCCGGCACCTTGGACGACAGCGCCTGCCTCAACGGCGCCTGACGCAGTACCAGCACGAGCGAGAAGGCAGCAAAGCCCCAGAAGCGCAGCATCGTCGTCTGGAACGGCGAGTAGTTCTGTACCAGCACCTTGGAAATGGCATCCTGCACCCCGAACACCGAAATGGTGATCAGCGTCAGCATCATCGCCCGGCCGATCTGGTCAGGCTTGGACTGGGCTATAACAGCGGACATGGAGACGGCTCGCGCATGGACAAAAGCACCGCCGGCCGGCGCCGGCCGGGCTGAGCCATAGCGCAAGCAGTGCCTGCACGCCACCTGCCAGCGCCAATCAGCCCGCCAGGGCTGCTTGCAAA
>JAQSXP010000283.1 GCA_029256605.1 Devosia sp.
TCGCCAGAACAGACCCACGATCAACCAGGTCGCCGCCGCGGCTGGTGTGACCAAGTCCAGCGTGTCGCGGGCATTCACACGCCCCGAAATGCTGAGCGAGGACACGGTGCGCAAGATTTTTGCCGCTGCCGAGGAGCTGGGCTATGTCCCCAATCACACCGCTCGCGCGCTGAGCACCGGCAGGCACGGCAATATCGCCCTGATCGTGCCCGATGTGGCCAACCCGTTCTTTCCCCCTTTGATTCGCGCCGCGCAGGCCGAGGCGGATCGGTCCGATTACTGCGTGTTTCTGGGCAACACCGAGGAAAGCCCGAAACAGGAAGACAAGCTGATCGGCCGCTTCGGCGGACAGGTCGAGGGGTTTGTGCTCGTATCGTCGCGCCTGAGCGACGCCAAGATCATCGAGCATGCCGGACGCGCACCGCTGGTGCTGATCAATCGCGACGTGGCGGGGATCCCGCGCGTGCTGATCGATAGTGCCAACGGTGTGGCCGAAGCGGTGGCGTATCTGGCCGAACTGGGCCATCAGAAGCTGGTTTATGTGGGCGGGCCGCATGGATCGTGGTCCAACAAGCAACGGCGCAGCGCCGTGCGGCAGGCGGCGCGAAAGCTTGGGCTCGAAGTGGCTGTCATCGCCAACGAGTTTCCGTCGTTCGAATTCGGCCGCAAGGTCACTCCGAGCGTGCTGGCCACCGGAGCCACGGCAGCCATTGCCTTTGACGACGTCACCGCACAGGGCATGCTGGCGGAACTGGCCGAGCAGGGCGTCGCCGTGCCCAATGATTTTTCGGTCGTGGGGTGCGACGACGTGCTGGGTGCCGCCACCTTTCCGGCGCTGACGACGGTATCCAACCGCTCCGTCGAAGCGGGCAAGGCGGCGCTCAACCTGCTGATGGACATGCTGCAAACCCAGGCCATCCGCGATGTGCGCTATGTGCTCGACACCACTCTTGTGATCCGCAAGACCACCGGCCCCATGGCGCCGCGCGGGGTTGTTGACGCAGGTGCCCTGTCTCCCTAAGCTCGGGGCAGCAGAAGGAGATTTATGCGCAGAGGCTGTTAGCTCCAAGCCGCGTCAGCGGCGTCATCCAGCACTTTTCAGTGCTGGCCTCTATGCATGCTTTCTCTGCGGAGTTCTGATGAATAACCAGCATCTGGTGATCCGAGCCTTCAATGGGGCAACGGACACCGCAACCTTGTCGCGCATTTGGCTCGAGGCCTCGCTTGTTGCCCATCCCTTTATCGGCGAAGCAACGCTGCGCGAGCAGCAGCTGTTGATTGAAAAGCATTACCTGCCCGGGGCAGAAACCTGGGTTGGGTGCTTTAGTGGTGAACCGGTTGGGTTCATCAGCTTGATCGGCAACTTCGTGGGTGGGATTTTTGTCGCGCCGGCCAAACAGGGTTTCGGCATCGGACGCCAGCTCATCGCCCACGCCATGACGCGCCACGCCACGCTCTCGCTTGAGGTTTATACCGCCAATCGCGCCGCGATGGCCTTCTATGCAGCGCTCGGCTTTGACGAGGTATCGCGGCGCCCCGACGACGACCAGGGCATGCCCTTCGAGAATGCTCGACTGGTTTTGAGGGGCTAAACTTGCAGCCAGTCGGCTACTGCAGCGGCCTGGCCGCTGCCCCGCTACGCTGGCCTTCAGCCCTTGACGGCGCCGGCGGTCATCGACCCCGAGATCTGGCGATACATCAGGAGCCCGAGCACCATTGGGGGCAGGGCGCCGATGATCATCACGGCCGAAGCCATGCCCCATTGAATGCCGCCGCCGCTGGCGGAAAAGAAGAACGAGGCGCCCACCGTCATCGGTACGGCCTTGTTGGTGGTCAGCATCAGCCCGAACAGGAACTCGTTCCAGGCGGTGATGACGCCAAAGATGAAGGTGGTCACCAAGGCGGGGCGCACCACTGGGCGGATTACCCGCCACATGATCTGGAGCGTGGTGGCGCCGTCGATCTTGGCGGCTTCATCGAGCTCGATGGGCACGTCAGCGATGGCGTTTACGAGGATCACCAGCGCCAAGGGAAGGTTGACAATGGCAAGGATCAGCCCGAGCCCAAGCTGGGTGTCGAGCAGGTTGAGCCACTGGAACATCATATAAAGCGGAATGGCGAAGATGATCAGCGGCACGGCGCGTAGATTGATGATCACCGGCATCATGGTGCGGCGACCGAAATTGCCGCGGGCGACGGCATAGGCGGCGGGAAAGGCGAGCAGGATGGCAAGCGTGGTGCCGATCATGGCCGCGGCAAAGCTATTGGCGAGATAGGCAAAGATGTTGAGCCGGTCACTGACCTGCAGCACCCGCGCATAGTTTTCAAGCGTGGGCGCGTTGATCCAGAAGCCAGGGTTGGTCGACAGCTCGCGCGCACTCTTGAACGAGGTGACGAGGGTGACCAGGACCGGGAAATTCATGGCAAAAATAGCGACCGCCAGAACCAGCCAGCGCAATGCATTGGTGATCAAGAACTTCTCCTGCGCGCAGCGAGCCGGTTGAGGGACCACAACACTCCGAACGAGGCGACAAACAGGATCATCGAGGCGGCGACAGCCTTGCCGATAGCACCCTGCTTGAAGAAGGCCTCATAGACATAGATCGAGAGCGACATGGTCGAGCCACCCGGCCCGGTTCCAGTCAGGGTGTAGACATTGTCGAATACGCGGAAGCCATCGATGAAGCGGATGAAGCCGGCCAGCACAATGGTGGGCAGCATTAGCGGCAATTCGATGCGCGTCAGCATCTGCCAGGGCGTGGCCCCATCGATCATGGCCGCTTCGCGCGCATCCTCAGGGATGGCCTGATAGGCCATGTGAAAGAGCAGAAAGGCAAAGGGCGTCCATTGCAAGGTTTCGACAACGCAGAGCGTCCAGAACGCCGTATTCACGTCGAGGAAGGCCGGGCTCCAGCGGAACCACTCGTACAAAAAGAACGGCACGGGTCCGACAAATTCGTGCAGCACCAGCCGGTACATCAACCCGATCATGGCCGGTGCCACCATCAGCGGTAGCATGATCGGGGCGATCAGCCAGGCGTGCTTGCGGAATAGCGGCGCGAGGAAAATGGCAAGAAACAGCCCGAGCAGGCATTCGGCGAGGGCGGTGACGACGCCAAAGCGCAGCGAGAACCAGGTGGCCCGCCAAAAGGCGGGGTCGGCGAGCACTTCCACATAATTGCCGAAGCCCGATAGCGTGGGGGTGCGCAGGGTTTCAAAGCGCACTTCAGACAGGGAATAAACCAGGTTCACCAGGGCCGGAAAGCCAAGGAACAGCAGCAAGAACACCACGAGCGGCGTGGTGAGGATCGCCCATTGATATTGGCTG